>CANGOT010000114.1 GCA_947455425.1 Chitinophagaceae bacterium
AAAGAAAAGGTATCGTTGTTTTTATCCCTTCAATTACATACTCGCTAAGGGCTCTATACATTGTATTTAATGCCTCATCTCTGGTACGTGCTACTGTTATTAATTTTCCAATCATACTATCATAATAAGGAGGAATTACATAACCAGCATAAACATGACTATCTACACGTACACCATGTCCGCCAGGCGTATTTAAGTAAGTAATTTTTCCTGGACTTGGGCGAAAATCATTGTATGGATCTTCGGCATTTATCCTACACTCAATGGCACACATGGAAGGTTGATAATTTGCACCAGAAATTTTTTCACCGCCAGCAATTTTTATTTGCTCTTTGATTAAATCAAAGTTGATCACTTCTTCTGTTACGCAGTGTTCTACCTGAATACGTGTATTCATTTCCATGAAGTAAAAGTTGCGGTGTTTATCAACCAAAAACTCAATAGTACCAACACTTTCATAATTTATAGACGCAGCGGCTTTAATGGCTGCATCTCCCATTGCTTTACGCAATTCTGGAGTCATAAAAGGAGATGGAGATTCCTCAACCAACTTTTGATGACGACGTTGAATACTACAATCTCTTTCACTTAAATGACAAACATTTCCATATTGGTCACCTGCAACTTGTATTTCTATGTGGCGTGGTTCTTCCACAAATTTTTCCATATAAACACCATCGTTTTTAAACGATGCAGCAGCTTCAGCTTTTGCAGTTGTATAAGCTTTTTCCATTTCACTCTCTTCCCACACAACTCTCATTCCTTTACCACCACCACCGGCAGTTGCTTTTAAAATTACCGGATAACCTACAACATTTTTTGCAAGATCTTTTGCTTGTTCTACACTCTCTAATAATCCACCAGAACCAGGCACAACCGGAACTCCAGCTTTTATCATTGTTTCTTTAGCAGTAATTTTATCGCCCATTCCATTAATCATCGCTGGAGTTGGACCAATAAACTTAATACCATGATCGGCACATATTTGAGAGAATTTTGCATTCTCTGCTAAAAAACCATAACCAGGGTGTATAGCATCTGCATTTGTGATTTCTGCAGCAGCCATGATATGTGGAATATTTAAGTAGCTATCAGCACTTGCAGGTTTACCAATGCAAACAGCTTCATCTGCAAAACGAACGTGTAAACTATCTTTATCGGCAGTAGAATAAACGGCAACTGTTTTAATACCCATTTCTCTACAGGTACGAATAACACGAAGTGCTATTTCTCCACGATTGGCAATTAATATCTTCTTGAACATATTTTTAATTAGCTAATGTGCTAATGTGCTAATGTGAAAATGACAAAAGCAATTAACAGGTTAATTTTTATTGTTAGATTTAGAAGTAGAAATTATTTTGTTTAACACCCTTGAAATTTCTTCAAGTTTTATTAAATGAATTTTACAATCTGGCAAGTCGTTAGCAAAATCACAAAGCATAAGCCAATATTGCGTTTCATCAGTTTCTTTTGCAGCAATTTTTATTTTATGAATAAAGTCTGCTTTGCTTTCTGCATTTTGTGCTTCGAAACAATTTGCACCTATTGAAGTTCCAGAACGAAATAACTGATTTGAAATAATGAACTTTTTTAAAGTTTGCAACTCATCGCAATAATTCATAATTAAAATAGCAAATTCAAAAGTAAGCTTAAGAATTGGGTTCTTTTTAATGAAATCTTCTTGCATAGCGAATTATTTCAAATGTTCTTCATTGGCTAATTAGCACATTAGCTAATCAGCACATTTGTTTTAGTTTGGTTCCACCAAAAACAAAGGCTGGTCATACTCAACAGGACTTGCGTCTTCAACTAAAACTTTTACTATAGTACCTTTTACTTCACTTTCAATTTCATTAAAAAGCTTCATAGCTTCTATAATACAAACTACTTTGCCTGGAGCTACTTCTGTTCCTACTTCGGCAAAAGGTGGTTTATCGGGTGATGACTTACGATAAAAAGTACCAATCATCGGACTTTTAATTGTAATCGTGTTTGAAGCAACTGGAGCTGCTGGAGCAGCAGGGGTTGCAGATGCTTGGGCAACAGGTGCAGCCTGAACTGGTGCTGCTTGCGGTGCTACATTATAAACTTGTTGTGGTGCCGCGGCTACCGTAACAACTTGTTCTTCTTTTTGCTTGATGGTTACTTTACCATCCTTGTCTTCTATACTAATTTCTCCAATATTACTTTTATTGACAATTTTTATCAATTCGTGTATTTGCTTTAAGTCCATTTTTTGGCAAGTTTTGATGAAAAAATGATGTTTTTAACCGAAAAGTGATGCAATATTAGGGTAGAATTCGAAAAAACAGCAAGATTTGTTTTCGAATCTCTAATTGATTCTAAATCGTTATAGTATTTTTTCCGATATCCTTCACGTAAGTTGTTCTATTACTTGTTTCTATTTTTTTAATCTTCTTTATCCTTTCTTTGTCTACCGATAATTATGACCATTAAAAAATACCTATACATACTTTCTTTCGTTATTGTTTTTCCAATCACTGATTCATATAGCCAAGATGTTTTGAAATCTAAAAAGGATAGTATTCCTCAAAAGGATTTCATAGATTTATATAATAGCGTTTTCAAGTCTCAAAAAAGTACTAAAGATTCTTCCACACATTCTGCACAAAAAAAATATCAATTCTCTATTTTACCTGGTGTAGGTTATACTTTGCAGTCGAGCTTTGTAGTAAATGTTTCGGGTAATGTAGTCTATAGAAATGGTAATAATGATTCAACAAATTATTCTGCTTTTGTTGGTGGAGTTGCATATACAGCAAAACAACAGCTGCTTTTTAATTTACAATCAGATATATGGTCAAATAAAAACAAATGGAATTTTTCTGGTGACCTCAGAGTCTATAAATATCCACAAGACACTTATGGTTTGGGCGGCTATACAAAAGAGACTGATGCCATTTTAGTCAATTATACCTTTCTAAGGTTTTATGAAACGGCCTTCAAAAGAGTAAACAAAAATTTGTTTTTAGGTTTAGGATATATGTTAGACAAACATTGGAATGTAACCCAAAATAAAAGCGATACTCAAAAAACAGATTTTGACACTTATGGCTTTACAAAAGAAGCTATTTCATCGGGATTTTGTATTAATGCTTTGTCTGATACGCGTGATAATCCTATCAATGCTTATTCAGGGATTTATGCAAATGTTATACTTAGATATAATGCCACTTTTTTAGGTAGTAATACTAATTGGACATCTGCCTTGATTGACATTCGCAAATACATTAAACTCGATAGAAAAAGTACTGTTTTGTGTTTCTGGACTTATGATTGGTTTGTTCTAGATGGTAAAGCTCCGTATCTCGATTTGCCAAGCACTGCCTGGGATCGTTTCAATAACTTTGGAAGAGGTTATACGCAAAGCAGATTCAGAAGCCCAAAAATGTTATACTTTGAATCTGAATTCAGATTCAACATTACAAAGAACAAACTGATAGGAGGTGCTTTTTTTGGCAATGTTCAATCTTACACCGAAATAAACTCAAATAAGTTTGAAAAAGTATTGCCAGGCTATGGTGCTGGTATCAGACTAAAGTTCAATAAACACTCACGCACCAACCTGGCACTTGATTATGCTTTTGGTATAAACGGTTCTGGTGGTATATTTGTAAATCTTGGCGAAGTATTTTAGGTTTTTATTCCCTGCAACTGCTGAGTTTATTTATTAAAAAAATGTAATGGCCTTTTACAGAAAAATTGCTTACTATAGCTTATTGTTTTGCAGTTTATGTCATTCCTCAACTTTTGCTCAGGATACTACAAAAATAAACGTAGATAGTGTTCCCCAAAAAGATTTTGTGGATGTGTTTTCATCAATATTCAAGTCAAAAAAACACCCTACTGATACCATAAAAAATGTATCAACAAAAAAAAATCAATTTGCCATTGTACCCGTTTTGGGTTACACATTACAAACAGGTCTTGTTTTTGATTTTTCTAGCAATCTTGTTTATAGACGTGGTGATAAAGATTCAACAAACTTGTCTACATGGGTAGGTGGTATTTCTTATACCGAAAAAGATCAATTGTTATTTTATCTGCAATCAACAGCCTGGTCTAAAAATAATAAATGGAATTTTACTACCGATTGTCGTTTTTATAAATACCCTCAAAACACTTACGGACTGGGCGGCAACACAAAACCTTCTGATGCCATTTTAGTGAAATATAATTTTTTCAGACTGTATGAAACCGCATTTAAGAAAGTTAAAGAAAATATATACCTTGGTGTAGGTTATATGCTCGATATGCATTGGAAAATCACGCAGGATAGAACAATACTGCAACCGATTACAGACTTTGAAAGATATGGATATAAGACCGAGTCTAATTCATCGGGGGTTTGTTTAAATTTTTTATACGATACAAGAGATAATCCGGTGAATGCGTATAAAGGATTTTATTCAAATATTTTATTTAGATATAACAGTACCTTATTTGCCAGTGATAATGAATGGACAGCATTGATTATTGATGTAAGAAAATATATTCAACTCGACAAAAAACATACGGTGCTTGCATTTTGGAGCTATGACTGGTTTACACCCAGTGGCAAAGCTCCTTACCTCGATTTACCAAGCACAGCCTGGGACCCTTTTAATAATTTGGGAAGAGGATATATTCAAAGCAGGTTTAGAAGCCCCAATTTATTGTATCTAGAATCGGAGTTAAGATTTAATCTTACAAGAAACAACTTACTGGGTGCTGCTATTTTTGCAAATGCACAATCATATAGTGAGTGGGGAACCACTAAATTTGAAAAAGTATTACCTGGCATTGGTGCTGGCTTAAGACTTAAATTTAATAAACATTCCCGAACAAACCTTGCGGTGGATTATGCATTTGGATTAAATGGTTCTGGTGGTATATTTGTAAATCTTGGAGAGGTATTTTAATAATAAAAATAAGTATGATGAAAGATATTAGAGCTGAACTAGAAAAAAGAATTTTAGTTATTGATGGTGCTATGGGTACTATGATTCAGCGTTATAAATTACAAGAAGCAGATTACCGTGGCGAACGATTTAAAGACTGGCACTTAGATGTAAAAGGAAATAACGATTTACTGTGCATTACACAACCACAAATTATTACTGCCATTCACAAAGAATATTTAGAAGCTGGTGCCGATATTATTGAAACCAATACTTTCAGTAGTACCTCTATTGCCATGGCAGATTATGAAATGCAGGAATTTGCTTACGAACTAAATGTGGCTGCAGCACATTGTGCCAAAAAAGCTATTGAAGCGTTTGCAGTCGACAGTCGACAGTCGACAGTCAACAAGTTTATTGCAGGTTCTATTGGCCCATTAAACAAAACACTTTCTTTAAGTCCCGATGTAAATAATCCTGGGTTTAGAGCATTAACTTTTGATGAAGCGGTGGCTGCTTATTACGAGCAGGTAAAAGGTTTGGTAGATGGTGGTGTTGATTTGATTTTAATTGAAACCATATTCGATACGCTGAATGCGAAAGCAGCAATTTTTGCTGTAAAAAAGTATTTTAAAGATGCTAAGAAAAAAGAATTGCCTGTGATGATTAGTGGCACTATTACCGATGCCAGTGGTAGAACTTTAAGCGGACAAACACTAGAAGCTTTTTATATTTCTGTATCTCATGCAAAACCATTGAGCATTGGATTAAACTGTGCTTTGGGTGCTGCTGAAATGAGGCCACATATCGAGGAACTTTCACAAATTGCCAATTGCTACACATCGGCATATCCCAATGCTGGCTTGCCAAATGCCATGGGTGAGTACGACGAGGAACCACACCAAACTGCACATTTTATAGAAGATTGGGCTAAAGAAGGTTTTGTGAATATTGTGGGTGGATGTTGTGGCACAACCCCTCCACACATTAAACATATTGCCGATGCAGTTAAAGGAATTGTGCCAAGACAATTACCTGTTTTGGAAGAAGCATTGTAGCATACAAGGTATATTACATTTTTGGTTTAATAATAATTAAACCCCTAAAATAAAAACCTCCGATACTGTAAAAAGTCGGAGGTTTTTTGTTGCTTAAACTTTCGAGAAGTTTTATACTGACTTTTGAGAATAACTCCCAAGAAAAAAATTGCTAACAATGCCTAGCTATTTTGTCTTTTGACCAACAGTGTTTTTTTATGTTGGTGAAGCATATACCATGAGTCTATTCATTGCTCCCAAGTAAGTGAGTAAAGTTTCCATGTAAATGAAAAATCTTTTCATGTAAGTGAGTAGAGTTTCCAAGTAAGTGAATTTAATTTTCATATTGTCGACTGAAACTTCCATGTTAGTGGATTTAATTTTCATATTGTCGACTAAAACTTCCATGTTAGTGGATTTAATTTTCATATTGTCGACTGAAACTTCCTTGTCGGTGCATTGGGTTTTCATATTGTCGAGTAGCATTTTCAAGCTAGTGTGAAAAACAAACAAATTAATGAAAAATGAAAGCAAGAAAAAGTCCTTGTCTTGCGACAAGGACTTTGATTTTTATTAAGGTGTTGGTGGTGTTTTCTTTTTTGTTTTAACCACTGCTTGTTGTGCATTAGCAATTTTTGAGTAACTAAAACTTTCTTTAAGTGGTTTGTCTTGCAAAAACAAACGTGATGAAATTTTACCCACTGCAATTACATCATCGTATAAATCATTAAAAGTTTTAATTGCTTGCTCAGTTAAACTTGGTCTGTTACTTTTAAATGTTTCTTGTGATACGTTTGAGTTTTTAAGTGTGTCGGCAAAACCTATAATTTCTGCAATGCTTGCTGCGTCTGTGCCTTTAGCAGTTATTTCGGTTTTTAAAGCAGCATCCATATTCTTCTTAAACTGATACAACAAATCTATTAAAGCATCCTGACTTTTGTTTTTGTAAGCATTCTGAAAAAATGAAGCAAAGCCAAGCATAGTTAAAATTTCATCTCTGCGGATGGGTGTTTTTTTAAAGTCTTGTTCTATCTGCACTTTAAACAAACCCAATTTATCAATTGAAGTTTTTTGAACAGCTACCAATACTTGTGTTGCCTGCCTTAACTCTTTGGCATTATCTACACCTAAGTTGTTTTGAATAACGGTGTCGATTCTTGTTTTAAGATTTGGCAAGAATGGGTCTGCCCAAGTTGCACGTTTTGCAATCAATGCTGCTTTGTTTTTAATTGCGTTTTCGATGACAGTTGAAACTGATGTTAGCATTACAACATCAGTGTGACGATACTTACGAATTACTGTTGACATAATATTAAAATTTTGTTTCAGTAAAAATATAAGTCAAACAGGCAATCAAAATGTTAAATTTTTTTCGCAACGTTCTATTCATCGGGGTGAAACCAAGCCCAATTTTCGGGTTTATAAAA
>CANGOT010000115.1 GCA_947455425.1 Chitinophagaceae bacterium
ACTAATTTATTCTCTACTACAATATCAATTCTATATCCAATTTCAAGTTTAACTTGTTTAAAAATTAAAGGCATTGCCTTCTCTTTCTCAATATACAAGCCAATTTCAAGTAAACTATAACACAAACATTCTTTATAAGCACTCTCTAATAACCCAGCACCTAAAGCAGTATGAACTTCCATTGCAATTCCAATTACTTTATGAGACAATTAATTTTCTGTCATTGCTTTATATTTTTTTAACCGCAGAGGTCGCTAAGTTTTTACGCAGAGTTCGCAGAGATATTCTTAGTGTCCTTTGCGAAAGCCCTTTGCGTTCTTTGCGGTTACTTCAAAATCCATCTATCTCCAAAAACCCAGGCTGCATCTATGTTTGCTGCCACTGGACTTCCGGTTGCTTTATCCAAATTATTTTCAAACCATTTATAATCTCCGCCATCTCTATGGCAGTTGTAATAATAAATTCTATCACCCCATTGAATTATATTATTCGTTTTTACACGATAAATATTTGTATCAGCCATTTCTTTTGCAAATGAACATTCTATCAAATAAAACTGTGCGTCTCTATGATAACGACCTAACTTGAACCCTTCAAAACCCTTGAATGTGCAATTTTTAAACACAGTTTTAGAATCTTCGTTTTTACTGCCATCATGCCAAATGCTTGCTGGCCCAGTGTGTGCAATAAAAGTGCAATTCTCTGCAAAAGCCCAACCACGAGGACAATAAAAATCAACACCACCCTCCATTACACAATCTTTAAAATAAAACATTCCAGCTTCTACGTTCCAGGGGCTCACGGTGTCGCCACCAAATGCTCGCAGTTTACAATGAACTACTTTTAATCTTGTTGTATTAAAAGAACGCAAAGCCATTTGATGTCCATCTTTTCTTATCTTCTTTTCATGTTTAACTGTATCACTTTCACATCCAATTGTTATTTCTTTTTCATGATTAAAACCATAAGAATTTTCAATGGTTAAATTTTTTAAAGTAATATCACTTCCCTTTAAATTAAGTGTGGCAACGCCCCAATCATCTGCATTTGAGCAACGCCACTCATCTCTTGCAATAGCTTGTGAAAGAACTGTTTTATCTTCATCTTCCCCTTCTAAAATCACATTATTCTTTTCTAAAAAAATTTTCTCTTTATAAATTCCATTCTTTATAAAAATGGTTCTTATTGTTGTTGAACTATCACTCAAACTATTGATAGCATCTTGAATGGTTTTAAAATTTCCTTTACCATTGATATCAACAACAATTCTGACTTCATTTTCTTGTTTTTGACTTTTAACTTTTGACTTCCCTTCTTTCCATTTTGGGTAATCTCTCAACAATAAATCCTTAGCCCAACTGCCATACCAGGCATAACCAACTCTTCTTTCGTGTTCAATTTCACTTAGATTTTTTCTCTTAATTCCATCACGTCCACAGAAAAAAGGTTCATTGGTTTGAATGTCATAAAATCTTGCCCACAAAACATTTCCAGTTTCAGGTAATATAACTCTGTCTCTTCCTTTTGGCAATGATGAATCAACTACCTCTTCATATTTGTATCCTACTATTTTACTTTTTTTAAACCATTCAATAGCTGCTTCAATAGCTTTAATAACTTCGGGTGACTGCTGTGAATAGTTCATTAAAAACTTAACAATACCAACACTTTCAGCACCACTTAAACTTATCAATTCAAACTTTCTTGCAGCAGCAGGCTTTAAAGTTTTTTCATCGTGTTGCTGACACCAAACAGTTAGTTTCCCATTTACTTTTACTTGTGTTTTTAAAATACAATCAACCCCTTTTGCAACTGCATTTTTTGATGGCTTGATAAAACTTGAATCAACAGCATCAAAACCATTTCTTTTCAAAGCCACGTCATTCAATACATTCAAGGCATTTACCATTGCCCAATCGTTGTAAGTAATCTCGTGTCTATAAGAACTTAAATCAGGATAAAATTGTGGAAAGCCTCCATTTTTATACTGCATCTTCAACAAATACTTAATTCCATTTTCTGCTGCTGATAAATATTTCTTGTTTTTTGTTTGATGATAAATCTTGATGAGATACCTAATTTCTTTGCTGGTGGCATCATTATCAATTGTTGCATCATTTCTATTAGATTCATCTTGAATAGTTGCTTTTTCAAGAGCAGTATATTCCTTTTTATAATCTACTTTTTCTTCTTTATAATGCTTTGGCCAACCACCATAATTCCTTTGAAAGAGCAACATATTATCTGCAACTAAATCTTGCGAAAAAGATTTAACACAAATCATAGAAGCCAACAAAGACAATATATACAGCTTCTTTATCACTTCTTGTTTTTAACCTTTGCTTTACCTAATGCCCATTTTACCAAATCATTTGCTGCTTTGAAATTTTCAAATTCAGCAGGCAATCTTCTTCCATCAACATATTCGTTATACAACCAAGGATCGCCAACTGCAAAAACAGTTCCTTTATCTAATTTATGACCCACCATAATAATATCTTTATTGTCAGCATAAGTATACACTGGTTGCCAAGGTTCACCTACTTTACAGCCTACATTTATAGTTGAAATTTCTTTTAAGTAAACCTTTTTAATTGATGAAAATATTTTATCTGTGCTGTCTATTTTTAAAGCACCCATTTCAAATTTCTTTCCATCAACTTTATTACGGCTATCTTCATTAAATTGAAATCCAAATTTTCTGGCCAAAATATTCAAATGCTCAAAATCACAATTGCCCTTATCATTATGAAACAACAATAAAACACCACCCTTTTTCACCCAATCATAAATTACCTGAGCATCTTTTTCGCTCATGTAATTTGGTGTAGGATTATCTGCCACATTATCTGCATCCACAATTATATACACATCAGTTTTGCTTAAATTGCTTGCAGTTGGGGCTTCATATAATGTTTTTGTAGTTGCCCCATGAGTATTGAAAATATTGCCAAACAATGAAAATCCACTATTCGATTTTTCATTCCATTTGTAATGCCAACGCTTCTCAATACCAGTAATATCTTTCTTTTTCTCGTTATTGAAATAGCTATCCAACATCACTACTTTGCCTTTGCCAACACCAAGTGTTTCTAACATTTCCATTTCAACAGCTGCAGCCATAAAAACACCCAAACCCTTGGGATCATTGGTTATAACTGGTTCACTAAAATAATAATCAAGACTACCATCTCTATAAGGATTGCCACCCAAACCACTCACTTTAACTGTGCCATGTAGATTGGCTTTCCCATTTTCTTCTTTTATAAACTCTTTCTTTATTCCTTCAAATCCTTTTTTTGCTATTGTAATTTTTGTTGAAGGAATATAACCCTTACGAACACCTTTTGTAATGGCATAAACAAACTGAGAAGAAGCAGAAGCTTCAAGATAATTTCTCTTATCAGTTACATTCATCACATCAAACCAAAGCCCAGATTGTTTTTGCTGTTGCTTCTCTACTGCAATTGTTAATCGATTTAAAATAGCTATCAGTTCTTTTCTTTTAGGATGATTCTCAGGAAAATAATCTAATACATCTACTAAAGCTGTTGCATACCAACCCATAGCTCTGCTCCAGAAATTAGGAGCATTGCCAGTAATTTTGTTGGCCCACTTTTGTTCTTTACTTTCATCCCATGCGTGATACAATAAACCAGTTTTAGCATCTCTGCTATGTTTTTCCATCCAAATAAACTGATTAGCAATATCGTTGAACGCAGCAGTATCATTAGTAAATTCAGCATACTCACAATAAAATGGTTCGCCCATATACAAACCATCTAACCACATTTGATTGGGATAAATCTTTTTATGCCAAAATCCACCTTCTTTTGTTCTGGGTTGCTTGCTTAGTTGGTTTCTTAAGGTAGTGGCGGCTTTCCAATATTTTTCGTTGTTGGTTACTTTATACAAACTCATTAAAACCCTGCCATTACAAACATTATCAATATTGTAATCTTCGGCTTTATAAGTTTTAATTGTTCCATCATCTTTTATAAAATAATCAACTTGTTTTTGCAGATAGTTGAAGTATTTTACATCACCTGTTTTATACCACAAATCCTCCATTGCTTTTAGCACAACTCCCATATCGTAGGTCCATTTTGCAGGCTTGCCATCCAATGCAAAACTATCTTTCCAAATACCCATTGTTGTAGCAGCTACTTTTTCACTCAGTGTTTGAGATTGAGAGGTAACAATGATTAGAGAGAATAATATCGTTAGTATTTTTTTCATATTGTTTTTCACACAAGAAACAGGGTTCTATTGAATGATGATTTTTTCTTCTTTAGCACCAAATCCTACTTCAAGTTTTTTCTTTGCTTTAGATGTATCTGTTTTCAATACTTTTATATTTCCACTTCTTTCTCCTTCTGCCTGAATCAATAAATCAGCATTGTTGTAATTGATGTTATCGAACAAGATTCCCTCACTATTTAAAACATATAATAAAGGATTTTTTTCCTTTACAATAAAACTGATATTCTTGATGTTTACATCTGTTGCTTCCTGAATATCAACTGCTATTTTTGCTTGTAAGGTCATATTTTCAAGGTTGATATTCTTGATATGCATTTCGGGAATGCCACGAATGAAAATGGCTTTCTCAGCTCCATTACACACTACATTCTTTACATAAAAATCTTTAAACACTGGCGTTGTTTCATCAATAGGTTTAAACTCAACTTTTGGCAATTCTCTTTTTTCGCCAGCCATTGGCACAGGGTCCTTGGCAGCATAATACATATCAAACAAAATAGCCTCTCCAGCAATATCTTTCATGCGAATATTGTTTACATAAATTTTCTCTACAACACCACCACGACCACGGGTTGTTTTAAAACGAAGACCAATATCTGTTCCTATAAAACTGCAATTACTTACATATAAATTCTTTGCACCGCCACTCATTTCACTACCAATAACAAAACCACCATGAGCATGATATACAACACAATTTTTGATGATTCCGTTTTCAGTTGGCATCGCACGTTTTCTACCTTCAGCATCACGACCACTCTTTATACAAATTCCATCATCACCTACGTCGAAAGTACAATTGTCAATTAGAAAATTCTTACAACTTTCAATATCAATACCATCACCATTTTGAGCATACCATGGATTTTTTGCATAAACGTTTTTTACCGTTAAATTCTCGCACATTAAAGGATGTAAATTCCAGGCAGGAGAATTTTGAAAGGTAACACCATCAAGTAATACGTTTTTACAAGTGTTAAGTACTACTAAATTGGGTCGAAGAAAATCTTTGTATTTCATTACACTTTCCAGTGTTTCGCCATCTGCTTTAACGCCTGGCTTCTTTACTTTTACTCCAGCTAAAGATGATGCACTAGGATACCAGGTTTTTCCATCTTCACTTAAAACACCTCCACTTGCTACTTTATTTTTCCATTGAGAAGATGTTAATTTATCTTTCTTTACCATACGCCAGGCATCACCATTTCCATCAACAATACCACTACCAGTAATAGCAATATTTATTGCTTTTGTAGCATAAAGGGGAGACTGATTTCTAAATCCATCTAAACCCTCCCAATTCATTTCAACAATTTTGTATACACTCAAATCATCTGAAAATTGAAGTATTGCATCACGTTGAATATGAAGATTCACATTACTTTTCAATTCAATAGGACCTGTAAGCCACAATCCTCCAGGTACTAATACAACACCACCACCTTTTTTACTGCATGCATCTATTGCAGCTTGGATGGCTGTTGAGTTTAGTGTAAACCCATCAGCTACTGCACCAAATTTTGCAATATTGAAAGTATCTTTTCTAAAAACTGGCTGGGAAATTTTAAAGTTTTGTGCCTTTACTGCAACCGAAAAGCAAATCAGGATAACAAACAAAAGTCTCTTTCTATAAATCATAAGGTTTATTCTTTTAAAAAGGCTATACAGTGACTAAGCCATATAGCCTGCTGGTTGTTATAATGCTCTTGGGAGCTGGTTTTAAAAACAAAAGTTCGAGTAATTTTAACAGATTTGATTGAGCGTTATATAACAAAACCGGCCAGTAAATATGAATACTTTATGTAAGAATTACACAACAAACAATCGTTTAACGAAACAATTCTACAGCGGATTTCTTGATTAAAAACTGCTTTAAAAATCTTTATTTGTGCAAACGATGTCGGTTGCGTTGTCAATTGAAATTACACAGATTTGATTACCCAAAATGAATCTGATATTAAGAAAAAGAGAGGAATTTATATTACTAAAAATTGTTTGACTAGCACTCGGCTAAGCCAACACTTAATGCCAGCCCTCCATCGGCAGTTTCTTTGTATTTGCTATTCATATCGAGAGCCGTATGCCACATTGTTTCTATCACTTTATCTAAACTTACCTTGGCAAAATCAGGCATAGATTGTAGTGCGAGTTGAGATGCAGTAATGGCTTTAATAGCCCCCATCGTATTACGCTCTATGCAAGGTACTTGAACAAGTCCAGCAATTGGATCGCAGGTTAAACCCAAATGATGTTCCATGGCAATCTCGGCAGCCATACAAGCCTGCTTTTGTGTACCTCCCAAACATTCGGTTAATGCAGCTGCAGCCATCGCACTACTTACTCCAATTTCAGCTTGGCAACCACCCATGGCAGCACTAATGGTTGCACCTTTTTTAAAGATGCTTCCTATTTCTGAAGCAGTTAATAAAAACCTGATGATTTTACTTTTATCATTGCCATCGCAAAAAGCAATGTAGTACATAAGAACAGCAGGTATAACACCAGCAGCACCGTTAGTTGGTGCTGTTACAACTCTTCCAAAACTTGCATTTTCCTCATTAACAGCTAATGCAAAACAACTCACCCAATCTAGTATATATTGAAAACTACTACCACCTTGTCTGATACTTGCCAACCAGGTGCTGAAATCACTGTAATGCTTACCCTGTAAAAGTTTTAGGTTTAATGAGTAAGCCCTTCTACTCACATTCAATCCACCAGGCAACATTCCTTTTGTGTGACAGCCTCTGTAGATACATTCTTGCATGGCTTGCCATATTTTTAGCACTCCTTTTTTTGTTTCAGCTTCGCTATGCCAGGCTGTTTCGTTTTCTAAAACAACTTCATGAATGGCCAATCCAGTTTTCATACACCAATGCAATAAATCATCGGCAGTGTTTATTGGAAAAGGCAAATCAATATTTGATTTGTTGCTACTTTCTTCATTTTCTTTAACAACAAAACCTCCGCCTATAGAATAATATGTTTCGCTAAAAGCATTGCCATCATTGAGTTCTACAAGAAAACTTAATCCATTTGGATGAAATGGCAATGTTTCTGAATACAAAAACTGAACATTACTAGATGGATTAAACTC
>CANGOT010000116.1 GCA_947455425.1 Chitinophagaceae bacterium
TAGCATAGTTCTGTATATGAAGATTTTTGAGCATTTTTATTAAGAAATTTCTGCTGCGAAGATTGTGTTTGTAAACGAATTTTCAAATTTTATAAATCAATTCGGTTTAAATAGCTTGTTTATAGTAACAATCGAAAACTAAACACATATTCTTTACTATTGCACCGTAAAATTTACTTTATGCAACATTCATTTACTATAACAGGCAATCTGGTTGATATTCCCAATAAAAAAATATATGCAGCAGAGATTGTAGTTGAAAATAACACCATTACATCAATAACCCCAATTACGAATTCCCCATTCCCTATAGCTAATTATATTCTTCCAGGTTTTATAGACAGCCATGTGCATGTAGAAAGCAGTATGCTGGTTCCTAGTGAATTTGCACGATTAGCCGTTGTGCATGGCACAGTTGCTACTATTAGCGACCCTCACGAAATAGCCAATGTGTGTGGAATGGAAGGGGTAGAGTTTATGATTGAAAATGGCAAGCAAGTAAATTTTAAATTCAACTTTGGAGCTCCAAGCTGTGTGCCTGCTACCATTTTTGAAACTGCCGGTGCTGCTTTAAATAGTGATGATGTAAAGCAATTATTGCAAAGAGATGAGATAAAATACCTGAGTGAAATGATGAATTTTCCGGGTGTTTTGTATAAGGATGATGAAGTGATGAAGAAAATTCAGTATGCCATTGAATTAGGCAAACCAATTGATGGACATGCTCCTGGATTGAGAGGAGAAATAGCCAGACAGTATATAGCCCCCCTAACCCCCCAAGGGGGGAATTTAGAAACCCGTAACTCAAAAGCCACTTATGATTTTGAAACTGCTGACCCGATGACTTATGGGTTACTAAAAGATTTTGTAAAAAATCATAGAAGTCAACCAACTCAAGCAGAAGCTGCATTATGGGAAATGTTGCGGGGTAAAAAACTAGACCATTATAAATTTAGAAGACAGCATATTATAGCAAGCTTTATAGCAGATTTTGTTTGTCTTGGTAAGAAATTAATTGTTGAAGTTGACGGTGCTATTCATCAATTACCTGATAATAAAATAAGTGATGAACAACGTACCATTGAATTAGAAAAACTTGGGTACACAGTATTCAGAGTAACCAATAATGAGGTGTTGTTTGAAACAGAAAAAACATTGCAACGTATATCTCAGACATTGGAAAGTATAGATGTTAGTAAACCTGTTTCACTGAATCCCCCCTTGGGGGGTGGGGGGGCTGTTGTAATAAGTACTGACCACGAGTGTTTTACTGCAGAAGAAGCATTAGATAAGTTGAAATATGGAATGAAAATTTTAATTCGTGAAGGAAGTGCTGCAAAGAACTTTGAGGCTTTGATAGATTTATTGAATGATTATCCCGATATGATGATGTTTTGCAGCGATGATAAGCATCCGGATAGTTTGGTATTAAATCATATTAATGCTTTATGTGCCAGGGCTGTTGCAAAAGGTATTGATATTTTTAAAGTGTTACAAGCAGCTTGTATTAATCCCGTTCATCATTATAAGTTAGATGTTGGCATGTTACGCATTGGTGATGTGGCAGATTTTATTGTTGCCGAAGATTTAACCCATTTCAATATTAAAGCAACCTATATCAACGGTGAATTGGTTGCCGAAAATGGTGCATCATTTATACCATCAATGCCAGTAGAACCAATTAACCAGTTTGATTGTAACGAGATTACTGCTGCTGATTTAATTGTTACAGCAAACGATTTTCCAAATGCTACGATTCCTGTTATTGAAGCATTAGATGGGCAATTAATTACAAATAGAATTGAAGTGTTGAGAGATTTCTTATTAGATACAAGTTCCCAATTCCTAATTCCTAATTCCCAACACGATATTCTAAAAATGGTAGTCATTAATCGCTACCATAATGCACCCATTGCAAAATGTTTTATTAAAAACTTTGGGTTGAAAAAAGGAGCATTGGCCAGTACAGTAGCACACGATAGTCATAATATAGTTGCTGTAGGTGTTGATGATGATAGTTTAGCTACAGCTATTAATTTGGTTATTCAGGCAAAGGGAGGTGTAAGTGCAACTGATGGAGACAAATCAATCGTTGTAGCTTTGCCAGTTGCTGGTTTAATGAGTACCGAAGATGGTTATAAAGTTGCAGCAGACTACACCGCAATTGATACAATGACGAAAGAAGACTTAGGAAGCACCTTGCTTTCTCCGTTTATGACTTTAAGTTTTATGGCATTACTTGTTATTCCTCATTTAAAACTAAGTGATAAGGGTTTGTTTGATGGAGACAGGTTTGAATTTGTTTAAAGTATTCGTACTGGGATAAAACAGATTGAACAGATGTATACTTATATTCTTTTTTAATAATTAACCAATTTAAAATCAGTGTTCATCAGTAATATCGGTTAAATCCGTGTTCTTATGTATTCGCCAACATAATTTTTACTTAAAAAAAACGTTATAAGTTTAAATTTTGTCGCCGTACCCATGCTTCAACTGTACAAATACAGTGTTTTACATCATAAATTCTGGGCTAGTTTCTTGCTCATTATCATTAGTTGTAATATAAGCAGAGCACAAAAACCACTAAAATTTACTAATAATAACACTTCAGCAACTGCCATTAGTAATCCAACATACACATTTGTTCGCGATAAATCTTCTATTGTATCAACAATAAAATCATTTGATAAAACAACCATATATACTGCCAAAAGCAGAAATATCGGATATACATTAAAACTTGAAAATAAGATCAAGGAAGAACAAGTTGGTGATATTACCATGCAGATTTCCAACAGTACGGGTGTTGTTTTGTATAAGGAAGTGTATCCATTTAAGATTAAAAAAAGAGGCAGTTTCGAGAAGAACTATGTTTTTGCTCAGGGTCAGTTTCAACCAGGTTTTTATGTTTCAAGTATGAACATTGTGACCAATCGTTATGCAGATACTGTTAGCTATGGCTTTTCCTATGAGCCTAGCAAAATTGTTTCTAAAATAAATCCACCATCAGACTTTGTGAGTTTTTGGGATAACGCAAAAAGAGAACTGAATAGTACAAAACCAGATTTTGCTGTAACACCCCGACCCGATTTATCTACCAAAAAACATGATGCTTATGAAGTTGAATATAAATCAATAGACAAAGCTGTTATTTATGGTTGGCTCACAATTCCAAAAAGCAATAGAATAAAGCCTGTTTTATATAAAATTTCCGATTATCAGGCAGAGCTTACACCAGAATATAGAAATGATGTAGCTGTTTTATCCATTAATTCAAGGGGTACAGGTTCTAGCAATCTTAACTATAACTTTGCCTACGATCAGTTAGGTGTTTTTAATTTAAAAGATAAAAATAAATATTATTTAAAAGGGGTATATATGGATGCTTTACGAGGGCTTGATTTAATCTCGCAATTTGCATCTTCCATGAAACTGAATACTAAAAAAATTATTGCAACAGGTTGTGGTTTGGGTGCATCTGCTTCTGCGGCATTAGCAGTTTTAGATTCAAGGTTAAATGGTATCATTTTAGAAAGTCCTTCTTTTATTGGAATGAGAGATATGATAAACTTTGGTGATGGAATGAATCAATCAACTTTTCCTGCATCGATGTTTATCAACTATTATAACACCAAAAAAGTTTCAAAAGAAACTGTTATTAAAACTTTAGAATACTTTGATCCTATTTACTTTGCACCCTATATCGGTTGCCCTGTGTTAACTGGTTTTAGTTTGCATAACACAAACACTCCGGCTCAATGTGTGTATACTTTTATAAGTCAATTAAGAGTTGCTAAAAAAGATAAGTGGGAATGTAAAGACTGTGGAAATAGCTTAGATAAAGGGTTCTATGGATTTAAAGAAACCTGGATAAAAGAAAGATTTGGTCAACCATAAATATATTTGAACGATTTTAAAAATACATCAATGAAAAATAAAGTATTTAAAACCCTGTTAACAATGGCTTTCGTTGTTTTACTTCAACAAGCAAGCTATGCTGGTTTTCCTATTGGTGACGGGCGTTGGTTATTAGTGCCAACTTATACACATTACTCTGCAGATGGTTATTGGGATGCAAATGGTACATCTGTGCCATATCAAAATAATGGAAAATTCACCTCTAATTATTTTGGTTTATATGGTGGACATGGTATTGGTAGAGATTTAGATTTAGTATTCAACATACCTTATGTTTCTCAGCACTATACCGAAAATGGTGTTGATGCACAAGCCCCACTTCAAACAACTGGAGATGTTACTGTAGGATTAAGCTATTTTCTAAATCACTACGACTACTATAAACACCTTTCTATAACAGGTTCATTAATCATTCCAACTTATCCATCATCCTTAGTATCGCAAACAGACCTGGTTCCTGGTTATGGCTCTGTTGGATTAGAAGCCAAAATTGGTTTAGCTGGAACCAATCAAACCAAACTAAAAAATAGCTACTACGATTTAGAAGCAGGTATTAGAACTTTCATCAACAATGGCGGACCCACACAATTTTTTGCCAACGCAACCTTTGGTATTCCTATGGGTGAAGATTGGAAAATTAGTGGAACCTTAAATGGACTTACATCTAGTAGTGGTCTTAGTAACTATAACACTACATCTAGCCAATCTTATTTAGTTAATAGAAACTTTAGTTATATCAGAGGCAGTATTGCTTTAGGCCGAAGACTCGATAGAAATATTTCTCTTTGGGCAAGCTTATTCAGGGATTTTACTGGCTCAAACATTGGTCAAGGCCAGGGTTATTCAATATTCGCGGTGATCAAGTTCTAAATAAACGAAACATATTTATCAATTGCCAACTTCAAAAAGTTGGCAATTTTTTTATTATTCCTTGCAAGCAATTCAACTACATTTGCTCAATGTCTTTATTTAAAATAAATTGGGATGCAATGGGGGTAACGGTATCAATAGCGTGTGCTATTCATTGTGCTATTTTACCTCTGGCAATAAGCAGTTTACCCCTTTTTGGCATTAACATTATAGAAAATGAATTTTTTGAATACGGAATGATTGCACTTGCATTTCTTGTAGGTTCATATTCTCTTTATCACGGTTTCAAAAAACACCATCATAGCTGGATTCCTTTTATTTTATTTACGATAGGAATGTTTTTCCTGGTGATCAAACAAATCTTTCACAACTTGCATTTATACTTGTTAATACCAGCTGTGGTATTTATTATCCTCAGCCATTTTTTAAATTATAAATTCTGTAGAAGACATAATCACGCTCATAAAGAAGATTGTGATCATTGATTTATTTTCTTTCCTGACACAATTCAATTAACACACCATTGGTGTTTTTGGGATGAAGAAAGCATACTAATTTATTGTCTGCCCCTTGTTTAGGTGTGGTATTTAATAAGGTAAAGCCTTCCTCTTGTAAACGTTTCATTTCTGCATCAATATCGGCTACGTCAAAAGCAATATGATGAATTCCTTCGCCCCTTTTTTCTATAAACTTGGCAATAACCCCTTCGTGTGAATTACTTTCAAGAAGTTCAATTTTAGTCTCACCTTTTTGAAAGAAAGCCGTATTCACATGCTCACTCTCTACTGTTTCGGTTTTGTAGCAATTAGTGTTTAAAAGCTTTTCAAATAAAGGTATTGAAACAGAAAAATCTTTTACAGCAATACCAATGTGTTCTATTTTTTGCATCGGGAAAATCTATTACGATTAGTGGAAAAACAAACCATTAGGAACTTTAAAGAGCCAAATTTATACATAGCCCTACTTACATTTGCACTTGTTAGTAAGTATAAAGAACAAATTATGTTAAAACTTCCAGTTTATTTAGATAATAATGCCACTACTCCAATGGATCCTAGAGTATTGGAGGCGATGATTCCATATTTTACCGAAAACTTCGGTAATGCTGCAAGCCGTAATCATCCTTTTGGTTGGGCAGCAGAAGAAGCAGTAGATTATGCCCGTGAACAAGTGGCTCAATTAATTGGTGCCGACCCTAAAGAAATTATTTTTACCAGTGGTGCAACCGAGGGTGATAATTTAGCTATTAAAGGTGTTTATGAAATGTATGCATCAAAGGGCAATCATATCATCACTGTAACAACAGAACATAAAGCCGTATTAGATACTTGTAAACACATAGAAAAACTTGGTGGTGAAGTAACTTATCTTTCTGTTAAAGAAGATGGTTTAATTGATATGAAAGATTTGGAAGCTGCCATTAAGCCAACTACCATTTTAATTTCAATTATGTATGCAAATAATGAGGTTGGGGTTATTCAACCTATTAAAGAAATTGCAGCATTAGCAAAGAAAAACGGTATTTTATTTTTTAGTGATGCTACTCAAGCAGTGGGTAAAGTTCCTGTAAATGTAATTGCTGATGGTATTGATTTAATGACTTTTACTGGTCATAAAATGTATGGTCCAAAAGGAATTGGTGCATTGTATGTTCGTCGTAAAAATCCACGTGTAAAAGTTACTGCACAAATGGATGGTGGTGGCCATGAACGTGGAATGCGAAGTGGTACACTTAATGTTCCTGGTATTGTGGGTTTTGGTAAAGCTTGTGAATTGTGCAGATTAGAAATGGAGCAAGATGCAAAGCATACAAGCATTTTAAGAGATAAATTGGAAAATGCCCTATGTAAAATTGAAGAGAGTTATGTGAATGGCAACAAAGAGCATCGCTTACCACATGTTGCAAATATTTCTTTTAAACACGTTGAAGGAGAAGGTTTATTAATGGGCTTTAATAAGAACATTGCATTAAGCTCTGGTTCTGCTTGTACATCAGCATCACTTGAACCAAGTTATGTTTTGAAAGCATTAGGTTTGGGAGACGATTTAGCACACAGCAGTTTACGTTTTGGTTTAAGTCGTTTTACAACAGAAGAACAAATTGATTATACAATAGAACAAATTACAAATACTGTTTTAAAATTAAGAGAAATGAGTCCGCTTTGGGAAATGTACAAAGAAGGAATCGACTTGAATAGTATTGAATGGGCACACCATTAATGTGTCAATTAGCTAATGTGCTAATTAGCTAATTCAAAAAAAATACTCAATGTTAATTAGCACATTAGCATATTATCACATTATTAAATTAAAAAATATGGCATACTCAGATAAAGTTATAGATCATTACAGCAATCCAAAAAATGTTGGAACACTTGATAAAGCTAGTAAAAACGTAGGTACTGGTTTAGTAGGTGCTCCAGAATGTGGAGACGTTATGAGACTTCAGATTGAAGTAGATGACGCAACAGGAATCATTAAAGATGCTAAATTCAAGACCTTTGGATGTGGCTCTGCTATTGCATCTTCATCA
>CANGOT010000117.1 GCA_947455425.1 Chitinophagaceae bacterium
ATCAAACCATTGATATACAAGTTCTCTAATGAAAATTCTGGGAAAGCATATTTTTCTTGTAATTTATCAATTTGACCCAAATTGAAAACAACAAATTCAATACGGTTATTATTTTTAAATCCACGTTTAGGTATACGTCTTTGAATTGGCATCTGACCACCTTCAAAAGCATTTTTACGTTGGTAACCAGCACGGCTTTGGCCTCCTTTATTACCTTGTGTAGAAGTACCACCTTTACCAGATGCTTCACCACGACCTAATCTTTTTTCTTTGTGAGTTGAGCCTGCAGCAGGCTTCAGATTGTGTAATTTCATTTTTTGATTTTTTACTTTCGGGAAAATCTCCCTCGCTTATTTAATATTGCTAATAGATATATTAGCCTAATTGTTCTACTTTAACTAAATGGCTTACTTTACTAACCATACCTAAAATTTGTGGTGTAGCTTCTACCTCTTTAGTAGCGTTCACTTTTCTTAAACCTAAAGCTATCAAAGTTTGTTTTTGACGCTCAGATCTATCAATACCGCTTTTTAATTGTGTTATTTTAATTTTTGCCATAACAAGTTTGATGTCTCAGCCATGAGTTATTTAAGACTCTTAGACCATTTGACTTTATATTATCCGTTAAATACTTTACTTAATTTAATGCTTCTATTCTTAGCTACAACAACTGGTTCACGTAAGCTAGCTAAAGCCTTGATTGTAGCCTTAACCACATTGTGAGGATTCGCTGAACCAAGACTCTTAGCAAGAACGTCTGTGATACCAGCTTTCTCCAAAACTGCACGCATAGAACCTCCTGCTATAACTCCTGCTCCGTGTGCAGCTGGTCTGATCATAACCTTTGCAGCACCTGCTTTGCTGAATTGTTCGTGTGGAATAGTACCATGCATTACCGGAACTTTAACCAAATTCTTTTTTGCATCTTCTATTCCTTTTGTAATAGCTTCTTGAACTTCTTTAGCTTTTCCTAATCCGTGTCCAACAACACCGTTTTCATTACCAACAACAACTAATGCTGAGAAAGAAAACGTACGTCCACCTTTTGTAGTTTTAACTACACGATTAATAGCAACAACCTTGTCTTTAAACTCAACTTCGTTGTTTACTTTTACTTTATTATCGAATGATTTTGACATCTTAAATATTTTCTTATTACAATTATAAAACTAAAATTGAAGACCACCTTCTCTAGCACCTTCTGCAACTGCTTTGATTCTTCCATGATAAAGATTTCCACCTCTATCAAAAACAACTTCTGTTAAACCTAAAGCAACTGCTTTTCTTGCGATTGATTGACCAACTAATTTAGATTTTTCAGTTTTAGCTACTTTTTGTGCCACAATTTCTTTTTCTTTTGATGAAGCTGCTGCTAAAGTAACACCATTATTATCGTCGATTAATTGAGCATAAATTTCCATGTTACTTCTGTATACAGATAAACGTGGTTTAGATGCTATACCAGAAACTTTCTTACGAATACGGTATCTGATTTTTTGTCTTTGTTCTAATTTAGTATTCATTTCTCTTTGTTTAAATCCCCGATGCTGCCGGAGAATATTTTATCTTAATTATTTACCTGCTGCTTTACCTGCTTTTCTTCTAAGTACTTCACCAGCAAACTTAACACCCTTACCTTTATATGGTTCAGGTTTACGTAAGCTTCTTAATTTAGCACAAACTTGACCAATTAATTGCTTATCTGATCCTTCTAAAAAAATCATTGGATTTTTACCTTTTTCAGTAACAGTTGAAACAGATAATTCTTTAGGTATTTCAAAAATTATATTGTGTGAATATCCTAAAGCCAGGTCTAATGTATTACCAGTATTTGCAGCTTTAAAACCCACACCCACTAATTCCATTTCTTTTTTATAACCCTCAGTTACACCTTTAACTAAATTGCTCAACAAAGAACGATACAAACCATGCATAGCTCTATGACGAATTTGTTCAGTTGGACGGTTAACCAAAACTTGACCATCTTCAACTTTAATGATCATATCACGATCAACAGCTTGTGTTAAAGTACCTTTTGGTCCTTTTACTGTAACTACATTATCTTTTGCAACAGTAACAGTAACGCCTGCTGGAAGTGCTACCGGTTGTTTTCCTATACGAGACATAGTCGATTTTTTTTTAATTTATAATTTAGATTTGTGTTCAGCCACGACTAAGAGGCTTAATTGTCAAATCAATTTCGTTTATTTTATGAAATGTAGCAAAGAACTTCTCCACCAACATTTTGTGCTTTTGCTTGTTTATCAGTAAGTACACCTTTTGATGTGCTTATTATCGCAATACCCAAACCATTAATAACTCTTTTAATTTCTGCTGGTTTTGCGTACGCTCTTAAACCTGGACGACTCACTCTTTCTAAACTGCGGATAGCAGGAAGTTTTGTAGCAGCGTCATATTTAAGTGCTATTTTAATCAAGCCTTGCTTGTTATCATCCTCAAATTTATATTTCAAGATATAACCTTGTTCGTACAAGATTTCTGTAATCCTTTTCTTTAAGTTAGATGCAGGAATTTCTACTAATCTGTGACCAGCCATTTGTGCATTTCTTACTCTTGTTAAAAAGTCTGCTATAGGATCTGTTACCATAATAATTTTCTAATTTCTTAATTTTAAATTTCTAATTGATTAATTAGATTTCTCATTCAAATAAAACTTGCTTTTTATACTACCAGCTAGCTTTTTTAACTCCAGGAATTAATCCATTAAGAGCCATATCTCTAAACATAACCCTTGATAATCCAAAATATCTCATGTACCCTCTTGGACGACCAGATATTTGACAACGATTTTTAAGTCTAACAGGGGAAGCATTTTTAGGTAGTAAATCTAAAGCTGTATAATCTCCAGCTTCTTTTAACGCCTTTCTTTTTTCAGCAAATTTTGCTACCATTGCTTCTCGTTTTACTTGACGAGCAACTATTGATTTTTTTGACATCTTGCTTTTTTAAATTCAGTTTTATTGATGAATCTCAACAGGAGATTTATGCTTAATTATTTTCTTTTTTCGCTCCTTTAAATGGCATTCCCAATTCTTTCAATAACTCGTAAGCTTCTTCGTTGCTTTGAGCAGTTGTTACAAAAGTGATATCCATACCAGTAATCTTGGTTACTTTATCAATATCAATTTCAGGGAAAATTATTTGTTCAGTAACTCCTAATGTATAATTACCTCGACCATCAAAAGCCTTATCGCTAATTCCTTTGAAATCACGTACACGTGGTAAACTAACACTAACCAATCTATCTAAAAATTCATACATTTTTTCACCTCGTAAAGTTACTCTCGCTCCTATTGGCATTCCTTTACGTAGTTTAAAATTAGATATATCTTTTTTACTGATTGTAGCAACAGGTTTTTGTCCAGTGATTTGCTCTAATTCACCAATTGCAACATCGATTAATTTTTTGTCATTTACAGCACCATTTACACCTCTATTGATGCATATTTTCTGTAATTTAGGAGCTTGCATAACTGTTTTATATGAAAACTTCTTCATTAAAGCAGGTATAACTTCTGCCCTGTATTTGTCAACTAACCTTGGAGTATATTTTGTAGCACTCATTTTTATTTATTTAATTTTAGCTTTAGAAAAATTGTAGATTATTTTATTGCATTACCACTTTTCTTACTAACTCTTACTAATTTTCCACCGTCTCTTGTACGTTTAACTTTAGTTGCAATTTTTGCTTTAGCATCCCAAAGCATAACATTGCTAATTGCAATTGGAGCTTCAACTTTTACAATACCACCACCAGTATTTTGTGCTGTAGGTTTTGTATGTTTTGTAGCGATTGCTACTCCTTCTACAACTACCTTAGCTTTATCAATTATAACCTCTAGTACTTTACGTGGCTTATTTAAATCTTTATCATCACCTGTAATAACTACAACATCATCGCCTTTTTTAATGTTGAACTTTGGTTTAAATCTATTACTCATACCTAAATCCTTACGGACTATTTAATTTAATAATTATTGAAATTTAACTAAATAAAACTAGTTAATCTTATAATACCTCTGGAGCTAATGAGATAATTTTCATATATCCCTTATCTCTTAACTCTCTAGCTACTGGGCCAAAAATACGAGTTCCTCTTGGTTCATCAGAATTGTTTAATAATACTACTGCATTATCATCAAAACGAATATAAGTACCATCTACTCTACGTAACTTATTTTTTGTTCTAACAATTACAGCTTTAGAAACAGTACCCTTTTTAATACCACCAGCTGGAATAGCATCTTTAACCGTAACAACTATTTTATCTCCGATTTTTGCATAGTCTTGACCACTATTTCCTAATACTCTTATACAAAGTACTTCTTTTGCTCCACTATTATCGGCTACATTTAGCCTACTTTCTTGTTGTATCATTTTTAATATTATTTATATTTAGTATAAGAATACTAAATAGGAGTATTAAATTTTATTTTGCCTTTTCAACTACTTCAACCAATCTCCAACGTTTAGTTTTACTTAACGGACGAGTTTCCATAATTTTAACTATATCACCAATCGTGCATTCATTTTTTTCGTCATGTGCATGAAACTTGGTAGTCTTTTTTACGAACTTACCATAGATAGGGTGTTTCACTTTTCTTTCTACTGCAACTGTAACAGTTTTATCCATTTTGTTGCTGGTTACTACACCTGTTCTTGTTTTTCTTAAATTTCTAGTTTCCATTATATCAATTTGTTAATCTGACAATACTTAGTTTAAACTAATTATCGAATCAGCTAATTGTTTTTACTTTCTTTTACTTAATTCAGTTTGTGCTCTAGCAATATCTCTTCTTAAACTTCTTATCATCATTGGATTTTCTAAAGGAGTCATTGCATGAGAAAATGTTAATTTTTTTAATCTCAATTGATCTTCAGCAATTCTACCTTTTAAAGAATCAACGTGCAAGTCTTGTAAACTTTCTTTTTTATTTGCTTTCTTGTTTGCCATTGTTTTTTTTGTTAGTTCTTAAAACCAGTGATTAATCAGCCATCACACATTTTACGCTTTTAAATCTCTTCTAACTACGAATTTAGTTTTAATTGGTAGTTTTTGAGCTGCTAAATGCATTGCAGCTTTTGCAGTTTCTTCGGTTACACCGTCGCATTCAAAAATAATACGTCCTGGTTCAACAACTGCAGCCCAGAATTCTGGATTACCTTTACCCTTACCCATCCTTACTTCGGCAGGTTTACGAGTAATAATTTTATCAGGAAATACTCTAATCCAAACATTACCTTCACGTTTCATAGCACGTGTCATACTTTGACGAGCGGCTTCTAATTGGCGATTAGTTAACCAAATAGGTTCTAAAGCTTTTAAAGCAAATGAACCGAATGATATAGAAGTACCACGTTTTGCTACTTCTCTAATTCTACCTTTTTGTTGTTTTCTATGCTTACTTCTTTTTGGTTGTAACATCTTTTTTAATTTGCTAATGTGATAATTAGCTAATGAGCTAATTGAACATTTGTAAGTAAAAATTTTTATTCATCAGCTAATTAAAAATTAGCTAATTTAGAACTATCTTCTTCCTCCACCTCCACTAGGTCTTCCTCCACCACGTCTGTCATCTCTTCTATCTCCTCCTCTTCTATCATCAAATCCACCACGCCTGTCATCTCTTCTATCTCCAGGAGCACCTGCAGCATCTTTTCCGCTGATGAAGTTAGGATTCAAATCTCTTTTGCCTAATACTTCACCTTTACAAATCCAAACTTTAATACCAATTTTCCCGTAAACTGTTTGTGCAAAAACATTTGCATAATCAATATCCATACGGAAAGTATGTAATGGCGTTCTTCCTTGTTTCAATTCCTCACTACGAGCAATTTCAGCACCACCTAAACGACCACTCAATTTAACTTTAATTCCTTCAGCACCCATTCTAAGTGTAGAAGCAATTGCCATTTTAGTAGCACGTTTGAAGTTGATACGATTTTCGATTTGACGAGCAATTGTATCCGCAACTATATTAGCATCTAACTCTGGACGACGAATCTCAAGAATGTTAATTTGAACATCATCTTTACCAGTTAATTTTTTAAGTTCTTCTTTGATACGATCAACTTCACCACCACCTTTACCAATGATAATACCTGGCTTACTAGTATGAATAGTTACAATTAATTTCCCTAATGTTCTTTCGATAACAATTTTAGCGATACCGCCTTTATTGATACGAGCCATTAGATAAGTACGAATTTTATGGTCTTCTATCAATTTGCCAGCGTAATCTCTTTTACTGCCAAACCAGTTACTGTCCCATCCACGGATGATACCTAATCTGTTACCAATCGGATTTGCTTTTTGACCCATTATTTATTATTTGATAATTTGGTAAATTTATTAATTCTTCTTGTCAACAATTATTGTTACGTGATTGCTTCTTTTTCTAATTTTATAACCACGTCCTTGAGGTGCTGGTCTCATTCTTTTAAGAACCCTACCACCGTCTACAAAAACAGTTTTAACAACTAAGCCACTATCAGCAGCACTAGCTCCTTCGTTTTTTTGCTCCCAGTTATTAATAGCACTCTTTAACAATTTTGCTAAAGGAACTGCATTATGTTGTGGGTGGAATTCAAGAATTGCTAAAGCTTTCTCAACATCCATATTTCTAATAACGTCGGCCAACAAACGCATTTTGCGTGGTCCAGTTGGGTAATTATTTAATTTTGCTATTGCTTCCATTACATTTTTTATTTCTGATTATTATCCTATCCGGACTAAAATCTTTGAATTAGAAATTTATTTTATTTGCCACCAGCGTGTCCTCTAAAGTTTCTTGTAGGTGCAAATTCACCAAGCTTATGACCTACCATAAATTCTGTAACATAAACTGGAATAAATTTATTTCCATTATGAACAGCGAAAGTGTGTCCTACGAAATCTGGAGAAATTGTACTTCTTCTGCTCCAGGTTTTAATAACTCCTTTTTTTGCTTTTCCGTCATTGATTCCTAAAACTTTTCCTTCTAAGTTAGCATCAATGTAAGGACCTTTTTTAATCGAACGAGCCATATTATTATTTTAGTTTGTTTATTCTCAATACTGTGTGTATTGATATTTTAACAGTTTTAATTACTTAGTTAATTTTTTTCCGTCTCTTCTTTGGATAATTAATTTATCGCTTCCTTTACCTTTTGTTCTGGTTTTTTCTCCTTTAGCATACTTACCATTTCTGCTTCTTGGATGACCACCACTTGATCTACCTTCACCACCACCCATCGGGTGATCTACTAGGTTCATTGCAACACCTCTTACTCTTGGTCTAACTCCTTTATGTCTGTTTGTAC
>CANGOT010000118.1 GCA_947455425.1 Chitinophagaceae bacterium
AGTTCTTGTTCAAAAATGCTGTTAGCATCCATATAACAAAATGGATGGAGTAATAAATTTGTTTGTTTTTCTTCCTTTAAATGATACCAGAAAAATGGTTGAGTATACGATGCCCTAAAGCCATTGCTAGTTCCATAACCCAAAGTATAATCTTCTTGAATGCCCTTTTGAATAAGGGTTTCGTAATTTTTAGGAAAACTTAACTGCAGATAATGTTGACGAGAAATTGTTACCTGTTTGCCAATAATATCATGTAGTGATTTTATTTCTTCAGCTAAAATATTTGCATTGCTATTACTAACAAATGATGGGTGGATTCCCGTTTTATATGTTGCCGAAGTTTGTTTTATTAAGGCAAGCATTCCTTTGCTTTTTGGCAAATTATTTTTATCGTATTCACTTCTGTTTTTGGCAAGCAGAAAAAAATAAATTGGATGTAGTTTATACTCTGCATGTAATTGGTGCAACCAATTAAAAATATCGTAAGGATCTTTTTTATAGTTCCATAAAACTGCCAGCCTTTCTTTAACAGTGCCTCTTTTGTGGATGATATCTTTAACAAATCCGCCAATATTTTTTATAATGGAATGGTGCTTATATGCATAAGCAATGTCAACATCATAAGTAGGAATAATTTGAAATTTAGAATTTGGAATTTGTAATTTATACTGTTTCTCAATGTCTTTTAACCATAAATTAATTAATGGCAAGTGCAAAAAATTTTCTTTGAAAGCGATACTGTTTGTATGATGATAATTGCCGTAAGCATCTTTTTTATTATCACCAATATATTCTTCGTATCGGGTTAATAAATAAAATGAAGCTGCTAAAATATCAAAGGGTAGCGTGCCGTTTGTTTTAAAAAAAGCTTTTAGTCCATTCCACTCAAAGCAAGTAGTATCAATAGTTTCAATGGTTGTTTGTTCCAGTAATCCGTGAGGAATAATCCATAAACTTTCTTCATTGAAATTGGTGGATGAATAGTTTATTTTTTGAAGCGATGCGTTTGAAAATTTTAAAACATCTCTTGTAATAATAGCATCATTGCCTAAAATAGTTTTTACTATATACTCTAGTCTGGGAGTGATATGTTGTGTAAATACTATAAACATTGATTAGTTGTTGTTTTTAAAATACGCTAACTCGTTATTAAAATCCAGATATGCGTGGTCTTGTTGCAATGATGTTACTTTATTGTAATAGGTTTCTAAAAAAGTTTTATGCTGATTACTAGTTGCATTAAATGGCTTGTGATTGAATGCTGTGTTTATTTCCGCAATTTCCTGCATTAACTTTTTGGTTTCATCATTCATACAACTATCAATAAATTTTTCCCAAACATATTGTGTTGCATAATAATTGGGATGCACTAAATCTTCGGCAAAAAATCTATAATCTCTTAAATCATCAATCACCAATTCATAAGCTGGGAAATAATATAGTTTATCAAGCCTTTCTAATAAATCGTGTACAGCTTGAATAAGCACAGCCTTACTGCGATTGTTGTTAATAGCCCCTTCACGCAAATGCCTTACAGGACTAATCGTAAAAATGATTTTAATATTCGGATTAAACACGCCCAATTTATCAAGCATGGTTGCCAACACAAGTATAGCTTGGTCTACACGCAGTAAACGTTTATCAAACCAATCAGCGGGGGCTTTGTGATTGTTGGCTGCCACAGTTCCTTTAGTGGCATTTAAAGCTTTTTCGGTCAGCGTATAAATCCAGGCCGAACCTAATGTTATTAATATATAATCTGCTTCTTTTAAAAAAGCATTGGCTTCTTTGTTGGTAGTGTTTATTTTGTTTAAAGCCTCCTCAGCAGTGATTCCCGAGAATCTGCTATGATGTTGCCAGCTATGCCATCCCTCGTTATAATTAAACAAATCCCGTTCTGTATATTCTTTGTTTTCTACAACATTAATAATAGCTTCGCTTACGCTAACCGGGTTAAATAAAATACCATTGGGGTTTTCGTAAACACTAAATTTATGTTTTCTTAGCTTGTTGCCAATGTTTTCTGTAAAGCAAGAACCCACCAACATTATTTTGTTTTTATGGGTAATAGATTGTTCTAATTTTTTAATGTCAAATTCGCTTCTAAATTTCATTCTTGTGTATACTTTTTATTTCATTTTAAAAGTTAAATCAGCAAAATCCTGAATACTTAATTGCTCGGCACGTTTGGTAAAAATAGGTTCTTGCAGCACTGCTGGCTCAAACATACCTTTAACAGGATTGCGTAACATTTTTCTTCTTTGATTAAATGCTGCTTTTACTAATGCTATAAATTTTTTGTCGCTGCTAACAACTAGGGGTTCATCTTTTCTAGTTAATCTAATAACACCACTATCAACTTTTGGTGGAGGGTTAAAACTAGATGGTGGCACATCAAACAAATATTCAACGTGGTAATGTGCCTGAATTAAAACGCTAATAATTCCATAAGCTTTATTGCCGTGATTGGCTGCAACCCTTTCTGCTACTTCTTTTTGAAACATTCCAATTACAACAGGCACTTGCTTTTTCCAATCTAATACTTTAAACAAAATTTGTGTGGAGATATTATAAGGGAAATTACCAACTACAGTAAACTCATCTTCAAAGGGTGGCATGGTTTGCAAAAAATCCTGGTGAATGATTTTATCCTGAAGAATAGGATAGGTCGTTTTTAGATAGACCACTTTTTCATCATCCAGTTCAATCGCTTTAAAATTAATATGGGGAATATCAATTAAATATTTTGTTAATGCCCCAGCACCAGGTCCTACTTCTGCAAGATTATTAAACGACGATTGACAAAGTGCTTCAACAATTTTTTTACAAATATTTTCGTCTTTTAAAAAATGTTGCCCTAAACTTTTTTTGAGTGTGTACTGCATTGCAACAAAGGTAATGTTGCTGTAGTTTAAATCTGTAAGGTTTTTGATAGTACTAGCAATGAGAAGATCTCTTTCATAATAAAATAGCTAAAACTATAAAAGTGATTAAATTTTATCTTGTTTGCATCTTTTCAGATGATCGCCTTGAGTGTATGATTGCGATAATGTAGATTATTTTATTTAGTTCATCAACTAAAAAGTGAATGGCAAAGGGAAATTTATGAGTGTGGTCTATTCTTACATTTCTGTATCTAATGGCAAATGCTGTGGGATAGCGGGCAATTTTATTTGTAATTGTAAATTTTATTTCTTGAGCAAAACGTTTGCTTAAACCTTTTACAAGGGTCTCTTTATAAAAGCTGTTGGCTCGTCTAAAATCTTCTTTTGCTAGATTCTGGATTACAATTTTATAAGACATCTTCTATATCAAGTTCTGTAATGAAATCATTTAAACTTGTTACTTGCTCTGGATGTTGTTGCAGGTGTTGCAAACGCTCATCTATAATATTTTTTTGCCATTGAGGCAATTCCTCAATATCAGCATACCTTTCAGTAATACTATTCCAATCGTCTATGGGCAAAAAAACACCTATGGGATTGCCTGCTTTATCGTAAGTATATTGTGGTTGCATCAAAAAATAATTTTTCCAAAATTAATACATAATCCAAATAATTATTCTGTTTTTTCAGCGAAGTTGAATATCTGTATAATAATAAAAGGCTGCGTTTTACAACACAGCCTTTCATTATTATTGGTTAAAAATTCTTTTAACTATTTGCCTTCATCTTTCTAATTTCTTCTGTTAATTTAGGAACCACTTCAAAAGCATCGCCTACTATTCCATAATCGGCAGCTTTAAAAAATGGAGCTTCAGGATCTTTATTAATTACTACCATTACTTTACTACGATTCACGCCAGCCAAGTGTTGTATAGCACCACTGATACCAATGGCAATATATAAGTTTGGAGCAATTTGAACACCTGTTTGTCCTACGTGTTCGTGGTGCGGACGCCAATGTGCATCGCCAACTGGTCGGCTACAAGCTGTTGCAGCACCTAGTTCTTTTGCAAGGTCTAACAGAATACCCCAGTTTTCTGGTCCTTTTAAACCTCTACCACCACTTACCACAATATCGGCTTCTGTTAAACTTACTTCGCCACTTACTTTATTGGTTGCAGTAACTTTTACTTTACTAGCAGCAACGTCAATATTTAATGGGCTTACAGTTGCTGAGCCTTCGCCAGCAACCACATGAAAACTATTAGGATTTAATGAAATAACTTTTATTGCAGAATTAATAGCAACATTAGCAAATGCTTTTCCACTAAATACCGATTTTTTTACAACAAAACCATTCGATGTATCGGGCAATGCAATAGCACCAGCAACCAACCCAGCTTTTAAACGAGCTGCAACCCTTGCTGCAACTGCTTTTCCGGTAGTGTTATGCGAGAAAACAACAACGGTTGCACCGCTTGCATTAGCTGCATCAGCAATGGCTTTTGCATATACCTGACTATCTACAGTGTTTAAAGCTTCGTTAGCAACCTGATGAATTTTTGCTACACCATATTTTCCTAAACTGGTTAGATCTTCATTCACAACAGTGCCCAATACCAAACCTTCTGCTGCAACGCCCAATTGTTTTGCAAGCTGCGAGCCATAGCTTAATGCCTCGTAAGAAGATTTTTTAACATGACCTTCGGCTTGATCTATAAATATTAAAACTGACATAATAAGAATTTGCTAATTAGCTAATGTGCTGATATGCTAATTATGTTTTATTGATTAATAATTATTGTTTATGTGTGTTTAATTAGCTAATTAGCACATTAGCTAATTGGCTAATTAAATAGCTTTCGCTTCTTCGTGCAATAATCTCACTAGCTCTGCAACATTATCGGCGGCTACTAATTTTACTCCGGCTTTTGCAGGAGGCAATTCAAAACTAGCAATACTTGTTAAAGCATCTACAGCAGCAGGTTCTACCACTTTCAATGGTTTTGTTCTGGCAGCCATAATACCACGCATATTAGGAATGCGTTGTTCGGCCACACCTTTTTGGCAACTCACCACCACAGGTAATGCTACATCGCAAACTTCTTCTCCACCTTCAATTTCTCGGGTAATGGTAGCAGTTGTTCCATTCACATCAAATTTAGTGGCAAGCGATATATATGGAGCATCTACCAATTCTGCTATCATTCCACCAATTGAAGAACCATTATAGTCGATGGTTTCTTTGCCAGTAAAAATAATATCGTAGCTACCTTGTTTTGCAATTTCAGCAATTTGTGCAGCTATAAAATAACTATCGCTGTTATCGGCATTTACTCTAATTGCTTCGTCGCCACCCAAGGCAAGTGCTTTACGAATAATAGGTTCTGCATCTGCCAAACCCACACTCACCAAATGAATTTCGGTGGCAGCATCTTTTTCTTTTAATTCAATGGCACGCACCAAGGAATACCATTCGTCATATGGATTAATAATCCATTGTACACCAGCTTCATCAAACTTGGTATTACCCTCTTTAAAGGCAATTTTTGATGTAGTGTCTGGCGTTTTGCTAATACATACTAAGACTTTCATTTGCTAAAATTTATATAGTTGTTTATGCAACTATCGACAAAAGTAAGAGGTTTATTAAAATTGATTGCAAAGGTTAAGTAAATATTTAATCAACTGTGATTTTTATGTTTCTATTAATAGAAAATGCGTGTCTGATGGCCAATTTATTATACCAAAAAGGAAATCCGCTATAACTTTTTGTTTATCCGCTATAGCGGAAATGGAATCTGCTATATCGGAAAAGTTTTCCGTTACAACTTTTTGGCTATCCGCTACAGCGGAAATGAAATCCGCTATAGCGGAAAAGTTTTCCGCTACAACTTTTTGACTATCTGCTATAGCGGAAATGAAATCCGCTATAGCGGAAAGGGAATTTTTGATTGGTTTTTGGTTATCAGGTGAGGCGAATATTGATTTTCTGCTGATTTTGGGGCAAAAAGTTAATATTTTGGCTCCTGATTTTATAAGTCGAAGTATTTTATGAAACAATTATTATTCATTCTTTTTATTATATCATATTGTCTTTATGCTTGTCATAATAACAGAAAAGAGGAAAAAAATACTGTTATGGATACCGATACAATAAATAAGATGCTTGAAAGAAAAGGAAAAAATATTTTCCTACGAGATTGTGGTGCATGTCATGGTGGTAAGGAAAAAACAGACAATTATTTGGCTGGAGTAGTTCAAAGAGTTGGCAAAAATTACTTAGGAAGGTTTATAACAAATCAAGATTCACTTGTTTCTATAAAAGACCATTATGCTATGAAGATGAAAGAAGAATATGTTAATTTAGCAAATAGTCACAACTTCAAATACTCACCAGATACTTTGGCTGGAATTATTGAAGATTTAAAATAAAATTGGTGTTCAATTTTCGATCTACGAAGCATTATAAATCTCGGAACTATCTGCCAACAAACTTATATTTGTACAAACTTTTATTATATGGGACTTGTATATGCTGATATAGAAATTTTTAATTATGCCGATGAAACTTTATGCGAAGATGGTTATTTGCCTAAAGATAAAATCAGAAAAATGCAAGTGAATGCGATGGCAGATTCTGGAGCCATTCGATTATCTATTAATGAAAATATAAAACAACAACTAGGACTAAGAGTTAGACAACAATTAAATATTTCTTTAGCAGATGGCACAAAAAGAACACTAGATGTTGCAGGGCCAATTAGATTAAAATTTAAAGATAGAGATTGTATAACAGATGCTTTTGTGTTGCCCAATAATGAAGAGCCTTTAATTGGTGCTGTACCAATGGAATTAATGGATTTAGTAATTATTCCATCCGAAAATAAATTGGTTTATAATCCTCAACACCCCGATGGACCTTTGTATTCATTAAAATAGATTAAAGAGGGAAGAGGTAGATTTAAAATAATTGTCAGTTATAAAACTAACCCATACACATCAGCTTACTCAGCTATCCAATCAACTTATTTCAAGCCTACTTCACATATTACAAAACCATAACAGAGATTTCTTTTTAACATTCTTTCATAAGTTTTATTGATATCATTCATACTTATTGCTACTACTCCTTATGCAATATTGTGCTCGGCATAAAAGTCTTGCATTTTTTCTGATTCGGTAATCACAGCAATGAAAGAGTTTATCATATTGCTTTTTTTTATCATCAATATTAAAGAATGAACAGGTATTGGTGCAGGGGGCAAAACCACAAGATTTATTCTGTAATTTTTATGAAGAGAATTTGGATGTGTAGATTAATTAATTTTATGATGAAACTTTGATATATAAAGTGTCAGTAATAACTTACAAGATGCAGTACCTATAAAACCACTGTATTCCCATATGGTTTTGTAACATAAAACTGTGCTAAT
>CANGOT010000119.1 GCA_947455425.1 Chitinophagaceae bacterium
ATAATGTAATTCTAAAAAGTTCAATTCATGGTTTCCCATTAAAGCAATCGCATTTCCTGTTTCTTGCATTTTTTTGACTAATTGAACCGTTTCAAATATCTTAGGTCCACGGTCTATATAATCTCCTATAAAAACTGGAAACCGTTCTGGATGGCAATAGATTCCATCGTTAATAGTATATCCCATTTTTTCAAACAATTGTATCAAAGCATCAAAATGTCCATGAATATCGCCTATGAAATCGGGTTGTTTGGTTTGGTTGTAATCAATAATTAATTTGCTCATATAGTTTGTTTTTCTTTTAATTCTTGGCCCTTTTCCTTAAGGTATCCATAAAATCAATTTTCAGGGTAATCATTATAATAATCATACAAGCTCGATGAATCGATCTTTTTTAGTATTTTATGTTTTTTTACTTTACCAATAAATGATTTAACAATTTTGTTATTTGAATAAAACTCGAAGGTATAATAACCATCATTCAAATTAAAACTACTGTCTAATTTGCCATACGTCTCCCAATCATAGACATAAAACCGAACATGACTTCCTTTTCCACCTTGACGGTACGAATTATGAAATTCATAGGAAACTCTTTCGTCTCCTACGGTTTTTCTATCATATTTTATTAGGACGCTATCTTTATTTGCCTCAAAATATTCTATTGTTTCAATTCCTAATATTCTTTTTTTTATGCTTGTTACTTTAATTAAATCTATTGGTTTATTCCATTTTTCATTTCTAAATGTTTGCGCATTTATCACTAATCCTAAAAATAGTAAAATAAATAAGTATGCTTTTTTCATAATATTTTTTTTTATATAGATAGGTGTTAAATTCAATTATATGAACTAATTAAAACCAATAAACAATAATTACTTTTTCAAAAATAAATTAATTAAATCCAGTTGTCAAATGTGGGAGTGTGCAAATAATAGCAAATAAAAAAAGGGCTTATTTTTTCGTATTTTAGCGTTTTAAACTTATGGCAAGAATTTCAAACAAACCCAAACCTGAACACTTAGAGTTTCTGAGAAAAGAAATATGTACGAAACTTGGACATACTATTTCAGACACTACTGACTGTGATTGGTTAAGTATTAAAATGGATAAGAATGTAAGCTCTGATACTTTAAGACGCTTATTCAACATCATAAAAAACAATACTACTATATCAATTAGTTCATTAAATTATTGTGCAGAATTTTGTGGCTTTGCAGATTGGGGAAAATTTATTGCTTATTATAATCAATCGGCTATTGATGAATTAAAGATCATGTTATTGAAAAGTTTGAATGAAGATCTTAATAATGATGCTATATCTAAAAAAATTGAAGGTCTTGAAGTAAACAAAGAAGTTTACGATCTTTTTATTCAAATTATTTTGATCAAAGTAATTCAAAAAGATGAGAGTTTCTTTAAGAATATTTTCGAAAACGAAACTTTATTTGTAGACATCGAAAAAAACAGATATTCTATTTATTTTACTTTGCAACTAATTGCTAGTTTATGCGTTCAAAATGAGTGGTTACAAATTATAGCGAGTAATCACTATTTCAATTTAGATACTAAATACGATTTTGAAAGTGACTTTTTTGTAGAATGGGTTGTCACCCCACAATATGAATTTTATCGATTATTATTAGATCGCTATTATGCTGTCAAAAAAGACAATACAAATTGCAGCGCTTTCTACCATTTGATATTAGCTAGTTATTATTCCGATATTAATGATTGGAAATCATTTGATATTCAATTCAAAGCTCTTGAAAGGATCGATTTTAAAAAAATCAACAATAATATCCTTACAATGCGATTTAAAGGTATTTCAATGATTCATATTTACCACTATAATCCACAATTAATGGTTGAGAAATGTAATGAAATTAAATCTTTAAACTTTAAATTAGAATATAAGGATGTTAGTGATCGAGTTACTGCATTACTAATTATTAGTATGTATTTACATAAATGTAATAGTTACGATGTGATAATTGATTTAGCGAATCAACATCTGCCATTAAACGATTTATTGCTTACACTATGGGGAGAACAAAACTGGAATCATTACAAAATACTATACGCAGATAGTTTATTAAAAACGAATCAAATTGAGAAAGCTATAACTGTATTTAATACTATTACTAATAATGGCTATGATTTGAACTTTTCGCCTAAGACAGATCCAGTTTATAAAGAGATGAAAAAAGAGTTGGTTGCAGTATAATGCTTTATAAAGCATATTATTTCATTATAAATATACACCACAATTATTAATGCGCAGTAAAGGAAATAAAGCCAAATAAAAATGGAGTTATTTACTTTCAATTTAATTTAAAAACACTCCAAATAGGAATATGATCAGAAATTTTTCTTGCCTCTTTTAACGTAATAAATTCTTGGTAAAAAGGTATGATTCCAGATTTTAAACTGGTTGTTTTCATTGCATCATAAAACATATTGTCATATTCAGAGGCTAAACAATCATTGTTAATACACTTTTGACGCAAACTTGTCTTTTGATTCGTTACTATATTTTTATACCCTTTCTTTTTTAGAGGAATAAAAACGGTATTGGATTGTGGGCAATTAAAATCACCCATAAAAATAAGGTTTAATTTAGGGTATAAAGCAGGTAGTAATTTGAAATATTTAATTTCACTTTCTGGGTGTTTCTTTTTAGGAACAGCATGAAAAGAAGCCAAGGTAAATTGCTTGCCTTTGTATTCAAATGTACTCATAAAAGGTTCTCTATCTATTTCTTTCTGAAAGTTTTGCTCCAACCAACTATTCCCTATTTTTTTTACTTGGTTTGGTTTCCATATAAAAGCATAACGTTCTCTACTAGATGGATTGTCGCTAGTAGTAACATCACTAATAGCATAATCCCATTGAAATCCTTTATTATTCAAAACAGCTACTAATCTACTTACTGCTTTTGCTCCTCCATTACCAGCAACTACTTCTTGAATCGTTACAATGTCATATTTATTTAAGGTAGTTGCTATGAATTCTAATTCACTATCGGATTTTGATTTACCAAAATTCATTAAGTTCAAACTGCAAACCGAAACTTGAGCAGTGGAAAGAAGTGTAATAATAAAAAATGAGAAAAGAAAAAGCAGTTGTTTATTTAAGAACATAAAAGTTTGTTATTAGCTAAAATAATAAAAAAGCCCAACTACTAACCAAAGTTGGGCTTTTCATAACAGTAATAATTTCAATTAATTATTGTAAAATAATCTTCTTTATGGTAAGTACTTTGTTTTGGTCATTGATAATTTTAACAAAGTACATACCTTGACCAGTCCAAGTGTCCAAAGGAACTATGTATTGTTGAGTATTCATAGGTTGATTAAAAACCTCTTGACCAAGCATATTAGTGATTTTGATGTTCCAACCAGCTACATTTGCTAGATTACCACAATCTATAGTGATATGGTCATTAGCTGGGTTAGGATAAATACTTACTGAACTTAAATAAGTAATTGGATTGGTACTTAAAGCTCCTGTGTTAATTACCATTGTTAAGCATTCATTAGTGTTTGCTGAATTATAAATATTGGTAATTTCTTGTTGAGTTAGAGAACGATTCCAAATTCCTATATCATCAATTACTCCTTGCCAATGTTCAACATAATAAGAGTTTGGTGTGAATTGAATTGGTGATTCTCCTCTACCAATATTTAAAGGTCTATTTCCAGCTAAATACCAATTAGATGTGCAAGGTGAAGAATTAACAAAAACTCCGTTTTTATATAATAACATTTGATTGTTTACCTTGTCGTATATACATACAAAGTTAGTCCATATTGACTGTGCAAAATTAGATGTATGTACTTGAGGACCAGAATCACTCATTTGATACCAAGCATCATTAGAATTATTTACGTTTACTATAAATCTGCCTTTTGAATTCCACCCAAGATTATCTCTATCATCAAAAACAGTCCAGCTGTCAGAATGTGAGGTATTTACAACAAGTTTGCACCAAAAGCTAATAGAATATGTGTTTGCGTCATAAGGTAATACATTACTTGGCAAAGTTACGCCATCATCAATTCCATCAAAAGATAACGCACTACCCATAGCATTAAATCGATCATTTGTTGGCAATGGACCAAATAATTGTCCGTTATTTCCATTACCACTTTCATCATTTGCATTACCATTAAAAGGCCAATAACCTTCTAAACCGTCAGTTGGAATGTAAGAAGGAACTTGTGCGTTAATAATATTTGTTATAATCACGATAAACAAATAAGAGAGAATTGATTTTTTCATGTTTCTAGTTTTAATTTAATATAATTTTTTTTTCAACGACAAGATTATTTTGCTCGTCATAGATTTTAATAAAGTATAATCCTTCCCCTTGCCAAGTGTTAGTAACCTCAAAATGTGGTTTATTTATAACATTGCTATAAACTTCTTGACCAAGTAGGTTGATGATTTTGATGGTGTAGTTTGAAATTAATTCATTTCCAAAGTCTATAGTGAAAATATTTTTGGCAGGGTTGGGAAAAAGCACGGTTTTCAAATTGTATAAATTATAATTGCAATATTTTATTCCCCACAATATTACTCCATTCCCAAACCAAAATAAATTGCAAGTTATTGCAACTTCATTTTCAAAAAGGATTCCCCTTATATTTGTGCAACCATAAACTAAAGCATGAACCAACCGAATCCTTATCTCATTGCGCTTTGCAATCAACTTGAAATCCAATTGGGATTTAAGATAAAAAACATTGCAAATGCTCAAAATTGTTCAGAGGTTTTGGCGTTAGAAAAGCTATACATTTCATCGCATACTATAGCGAGATTGTTTGGTGTTGTCAAACCTTTTAGAACTCCCTATAAGGATACTTTGAATGTTATAGCGCGTTATTTAAACTATACTGATTGGGAAGATTATTGTAACAATCAAACGAATATTCCTTTTGACCCCAACTATTTTCTTACGGAGGCTTCTGATGGTTTTTCGTTGGCCGTATTGCAATTAGCATTAGCCAACGAAGATTTTAAGGCATTTCAACTTGTATTAGAGAAAGCAAAAGAAAATGAAAATGAAGCCATTTTGTTTACTGCAGCTGAGCTCATAGGCTCTTATGTTCGCAAAAGTAAAAAGCAAAAAGAGTTCCTTCAAATATTAGCAGAAAGTAGTATTGGTCATCTTTTTTTCTATGAATGTTATGTTGATGAGGACAATGAAAACAATTACTTTTCAGAAGCTTTAGTAAATTATTATTTACCTAATATTACTAACGATTATAGAAAATTATATGTTTATTGTTTCTTAATCAGTCAAACGGCTCATAAAGAACAGAAAACCTCTGATTATAGTAGAGCGTTTATAGCACTAACAACCCTATTAGATAAAAGCAATTGTCATTTTCACGAACGCTCTCGCTGGATTGAATGCTTGATTCTTATTGATGGATTTAATAATACACTTCAAAATACTTGGAAGGATCATGTACAAGAAATAATAGTATTATCCTTTGGCTAGGGGATTAATGAAAAAGCATGGTTGCTTTCAAGGTCATTAAAGTCATTAGTGCATTTTGGTTTTAAAGAGGAGTTATTTAATTGTAAAGAATGGAACGAGATTGTTGATAATCTAATCAAAAATCAAACAAAAGAACTACACAGCATCGCTTTGTATGCCATACAATTGTATTGGATTTGCAAATCAATATACCTCAACAGTAAAACCATTTATACTCCCTTTCGTATTCATAATATCCTTTTTCAAAACGAAAGCAATGAAAAAACAGCTATTGAATTTGCAGTTGCCTCCTTATTTGCATCTGGAGAAAACAAACAAATTATTTCTGGTAATTTGAAACGTTTTTGTGAAAGCAAAAGGGTTTATTGGGTGGTTAGGTTGATTGAAGATTGATGTTTATCTAAGATTTTAGGATAGAGTCGAAACCAAGTATTTAACTTTATAGAAATGTAAACCTTACTATTTTTGACTTGCATACTTTTTTGTATGGTTTCCATACTTTAAAGTAAAGTCTTTTTATTTATTTCTTTGAGCTTTGAATATTAAACTTTCTATTTTTTTTGCATCATTTTTTTTAAAATTAGTTCCTTTTATTTGGCTAAAACCATTACCTCTAATAATGATGTCTGTGCCAATTAATGAGACTTCTAATTCTATTGATACCTTATCAATAGGAATAGTAATACTATTTTTTCCAAACAATAGGTTTTTTTTCTTTTCCCAAGTAACTTCATCATCATTAACATAAATGTGCTCTTGTAAAAAAACGTCACCACCTCTTTTCCAATCGTTTATAAAATGATGAGAACCGATTTTTTGATTTGTCAAATCTTGCTTTTCATTTAATTCTTTTTCGTTCTCTTCATCTTGCTCTGCCATCCTTTGGACTGCTTCTTCTAGCAGCTGTTTTCTGCGTCTTTCGTTTTCTTCTTCCTCTTCTTCTTCAAGTTTTTGATTATATTCTTCAAAAGTCTCTAACTTATAAGCAGCTTTAGGCATTTCTTGTGCTTCTTCCTCGGCTTTAGCAATAATCATATTGATTTCTTGCAATTCTTCATCTACATTGTATCCTGCAATTTTTGCTTTTGTAAAATATTCTTTTGCTTGAGAATACTTTTCTAGATATTTACAAATAAATCCAATAGTGCAAAATAATTTTTCTCCATCAGGATTGCTTTTAGAATATAAAATGCCTAATTCTAATCCTTTTTCTTCTGTCCCTTCGTTTCTGTATAATGAAGTAATATAAGCCACAATTATATCTATATCCGTTGTCTTTTTTAATTTTGATTCAAATATTGTTATTGCATCTAAGTAATTTTCATCATCATAATAATCTTTGAAGTGCATTTCTGGGTGAAGTACATAATTCATTCTAATTATTGAAAGGGTACAACTTCCAACATCAATGGATTCTGCCTTCTCATAAAAATTCAATGCAGTTTCATATTCTTCATTTTCTTCATGAATTGTTCCCACCATATAAATCCAACTTGCATCATCATAATCAAATAGAGAATCGAATTCCTTATATTTTTTTAAACATTTAGTAAAGTCAGTGTTTTTTAATGCTCTGATATAAGGCTTTATTTTGTATTTATCCTCTGTTTCTAAAAATAGACACTCAAAAATACTTACTATATTTTCATAGTCATCTGCGTCGTTTAATAAAGTAAATGCATCTTCTATTTTATTTTCATAATTTAAAGATTCTTTGAAATTTGATAATATTTCCCATTCATTTTTTGCTATTAACTTATCTATGATTTTGTCAATATCTTCTTGAACATCTATATC
>CANGOT010000120.1 GCA_947455425.1 Chitinophagaceae bacterium
ATGCCCATATAAACTCCCATTTTTTCTTTTGGCAAACAGCCTGCAAGCATTGAATATGGCATTGATAAAATAGAGGCCCAAGCAATACCTACCATGCCCATTGCAATAAATAAATTACTTGGATTGTGAATATATGCAACAGAAATTAACCCTATACCCCCAATCAGTAAACAAGTTGTGTGTGTAAGTTTTTTTCCTATTCTACTCACAATAAATGGCAATGAAAATGAGAAAGCAAAAGTTACTAAGTTTAATATTGCTGAAGTAGCATTTGCATGTTCTAACCCTTTAGTATAAACTTCAGCATTTGTTTTAGCATTTCCTCCAAAAATATCAGCAGCAACCCCTGTGCTGTAATAAAACCACATTAAAAATAAACCTGGCCATGTTAGAAAGTTAACTAGTGCTAGCTTCTTCATTTGCAGCGGCATGTTTTTAATGGCATCTAAAATTTCAGCAATAATTCCAGCACCCTTTTCTTTTTTCTTTTCTTTCCAATTTTCATCAGAGGGTGGATATTCTTTACTAAATACAATTGTGTACAGTACAGCTGTTAAAAAAACTGCTCCACCAATGTAAAAGGAAAACATAATATTCTTTGGAATACCGCCACCAACTTTATCTCTTGAAATGTGAAACCATTCAACCAATACAGTTGGTAAATAGCCTGCAATGAAAGATGCTAAGCCAATAAACATACTTTGCATCGCATATCCAAACGACATTTGTTTGTCGTTTAAATTATCTCCAACAAAAGCCCTAAATGGCTCCATACTGATGTTGATACATGAGTCTAAAATCCATAAGGTACCTGCAGCCATCCATACTGTTGGAGAGTTTGGCATAACAAAAAGTGCAAGAGAACTTAAGATTGCACCGATCAAAAAATATGGACGTCTTCTACCAAGTTTGGGATGCCAAGTATGGTCGCTTAAATAACCAATGATTGGTTGAACTAATAAACCTGTCATAGGTGCTGCTAACCATAAGCCGGGTATTTGTTCTGGCGATGCACCAAGGAATTCATAAATAGCACTCATATTACCCATCTGTAAACTCCAGCCAAATTGAATTCCAAAGAATCCAAAGCACATATTCCAAATTTGCCAAAATGTTAATTTAGGTTTAACACCTGTGTATACTGTACTCATATCGCAATCGTTTAAATATTAAATGTGTAATTTTTACACCGTCCGAAATTAGGGGTAAATGTTATACAACATTCATACAATAAATTTAAATGCAAATATCTAAGTTTCTTAAAACTATCGACTGTTAGTTTTTTCAAAATCCTACATTTGCCAAAATTTTTTACAATGGATATTAAAAATAATATACTCGAAACAATTGGCAATACCCCGTTGATTCGTTTAAATAAAATTACAAAAGATTTTCCTTGCCAAGTGCTGGCAAAGGTTGATTACTTTAATCCTGGCAATTCTATTAAAGATAGAATGGCTTTAAAAATGGTTGAAGTTGCTGAAAAAGAAGGTAAGCTTAAACCAGGTGGAACTATAGTTGAAGGCACAAGTGGCAATACAGGTATGGGTTTGGCTCTTGCAGCTGTGGTAAAAGGTTATAAATGTATTTTTGTTACTACTGATAAACAAAGTAAAGAAAAGGCTGATATTTTAAAAGCTGTTGGTGCCGAGGTGATTGTTTGTCCCACGAATGTAATGCCCGAAGATCCTAGAAGTTATTACAGTGTGGCAAAGCGTTTGGGAAAAGAAATCCCCAATAGTATGTACATGAATCAATACGATAATTTGGCAAATAGACAAGCTCATTATGAAAGCACTGGCCCCGAAATTTGGGAACAGACTGGTGGTAAAATAACACACTTAGTTTGCACAGCAGGAACTGGTGGAACTATTACTGGCAATGCAATGTATTTAAAAGAAAAGAACCCAAATATTAAAATTTGGGCCATAGATGTATATGGTAGTTTGTTAACCAATTACTACAAAACAGGTGAGGTGGATATGAATTTTGTGCATCCATACATCAGCGAAGGTTTTGGCGAAGACTTTGTGCCAGAAAATTATGATATGAGTGTGATTGATGCTTTTGAACAAGTTACAGATAAGGATGGTGCTGTTATGGCAAGACGTATTGCAAAAGAAGAAGGAATGTTTTGTGGATACAGTGCAGGTAGTTGTTTGCAAGGATTGATTCAGTTGAAAGATAGTTTGAAAAAAGATGATATGGTGGTGTGTATTTTTCACGACCATGGTAGTCGTTATGTAGGAAAAATTTATAATGATCAATGGATGATGGAACGTGGATTTTTGGATGTAAAAACATTTAAAGACATTGTAAATGGTAGAGCTGGACAAAGATTAATAACAGTCGAACCATCGCATACAGTTGCACAAGCTGTTGAGTTAATGAAAAAATATGACATTGAACAAATACCTGTAATGAAAGACGATATTGCTGTGGGGAGCCTAAGTGAACAAGGTTTGTTTATGAAAGTATTTGCCAATGCAGATATTAAAAATGCAACTGTTGAAAGTGTGATGGAAACCGCTTACCCTATTGTAGATTTTTTAACACCAATCGAAAAGCTTGGAAGCCTTATTAATAAAGAGGTTGGAGCCGTTTTAGCAAAAGATGAAACTGGAGCATTTCATATTGTAACAAAATATGATGTAATACAGAGCTTAACGAAATAAATACTTTATTACCAGATAAAAAAAAGCGGTTCAATTTTTATTGAGCCGCTTTTTTTATAGAATATATTATTAATATTATTTATCTGCTACCAAACTTGCACCCAAATATTCTTTATTCAATCGGGCAATATTGCTTAATGAAATTTCTTTAGGACAAGTTGCTTCGCAAGCACCAGTATTAGTACAAGCTCCAAAGCCTTCTTTGTCCATTTGTGCAATCATATTAATAACACGAGAATGTCTTTCTGGTTCACCTTGTGGTAACAAGGCTAAATGAGAAACTTTGGCACTCATAAACAACATTGCACTACTGTTTTTGCAAGCAGCAACACAAGCACCACAACCAATACACATTGCAGCAGCAAATGCAGCGTCAGCTTTATCTTTATTGATTGGCAATGAATTTCCATCAACAGCATTACCAGTATTTACACTAACATATCCACCAGCTTGAATAATTCTATCAAATGCACTTCTGTCTACAGTTAAGTCTTTAATAACAGGAAAAGCATTAGCACGCCAAGGTTCAACCACAATGGTATCTCCATCTTTAAACGCTCTCATATGCAACTGACAAGTTGTGTTAGCTTGCCAAGGACCATGAGGTTTTCCATTAATGTACATGCTGCACATCCCACAAATACCTTCACGACAATCGTGATCGAAGGCTACTGGATCTTCGCCAGTAGTAATTAATTTTTCATTTAGTACATCAAACATTTCAAGAAAACTCATTTCACTTGAAATATTTTCGACTCTGTAAAGTTTAAACTCGCCTTTTGTTTGATTATTTTTTTGTCTCCAAACTTTAAGGTTCAGGTTCATATTGTAGTGTTGCATATTCTAAATTATTTATAGTTTCTTGCACTTGGTTTAATCACTTCATATTTCAACTCTTCTTTATGCAATTCCCATTGGTGTTCCCCTTTTAGTTCCCAAGCAGAAACAAACATAAAGTTTTCATCGTCTCTTAATGCTTCCCCATCTTCGGTTTGATATTCTTCTCTAAAATGTCCACCACAACTTTCATTTCTTGTTAAAGCATCAATACACATTAACTCTCCAAGCTCAATAAAATCAGCCACTCTACCAGCTTTGTCTAATTCAGGGTTATAGCTATTTATTTCTCCTGGAATTCTAACATCGCTCCAGAATTCTTTCTTTAATGCTTGTACTTCTTTGATGGCAGTTTCTAGACCTTCTTTATTACGAGCCATTCCACATTTATCCCAAATAATCTTGCCCAATCTTTTATGAAAACTCTCAACACTTTGTTTTCCTTTAATATTCATTAAAGTGTTAATTCTATCACTTACTTTTTTCTCAGCTTCTTCAAATGCTGGGTGAGAAGTTTCTAATGCTTTTGCATAGATTTCATCAGCCAAATAATTACCTAAAGTATAAGGAATTACAAAATATCCATCAGCCAAACCTTGCATCAAAGCACTTGCTCCCAAACGGTTTGCACCATGGTCGCTGAAGTTTGCTTCACCTAAAGCATACAAGCCTTTAACATTTGTCATTAGTTCATAATCCACCCAAAGTCCTCCCATGGTATAGTGTACAGCAGGATAAATTCTCATTGCAACTTCGTAAGGATTTTCGCCAGTAATTTTTTCGTACATGTCAAATAAATTACCATATTTCTCTTTCACTACATCTTTACCTAATTGTGTTATTTCTTCTGCACTAACATTTCCTAAATTTCTTTTACTCACCTCACCTTTACCATAACGTTGAATGGCTGCAGCAAAATCTAAATACACAGCTTGCTTACTTGTTCCTACCCCAAAACCTGCATCACATCTTTCTTTGGCAGCACGAGAAGCTACGTCTCTTGGAACTAAGTTACCAAATGCAGGATATCTTCTCTCTAAGTAGTAATCTCTTTCCTCTTCTGGTATATCGGTTGATTTTCTATTATCGCCTTGTTTTTTTGGAACCCAGATTCTACCATCATTTCTTAATGATTCACTCATCAATGTTAATTTACTTTGATGATCACCACTTACAGGAATACAGGTAGGATGAATTTGTGTAAAACAAGGATTTGCAAAGTATGCACCAGCTTTATGAGCTTTCCAAGCGGCTGTTACATTGCTACCCATTGCATTTGTTGAAAGGTAAAACACATTACCATAACCTCCAGTGCAAAGCAACACAGCGTGTCCAAAATGACGTTCCAATTTTCCGCCAACTAAATCACGAGCAATAATACCACGAGCTTTTCCATCAACCTTCACTACTTCCAACATTTCATGACGAGCATACATTGTTACATTGCCCAATGCAACTTGTCTTTCTAAAGCCTGATAAGCTCCTATTAATAATTGTTGGCCAGTTTGTCCGGCAGCATAAAAAGTACGCTGTACTTGTGTTCCACCAAAACTTCTATTACTTAAAAGTCCACCATATTCTCTTGCGAAAGGCACACCTTGAGCCACACATTGATCTATAATGCTTGTACTAACTTCAGCTAAACGATGAACATTTCCTTCTCTTGCACGGTAATCTCCTCCTTTGATAGTATCATAAAATAAACGAAAAACAGAGTCTCCATCGTTTTGATAATTCTTTGCAGCATTAATACCACCTTGAGCTGCGATACTGTGTGCACGACGAGGACTATCCTGAAAGCAAAATGCTTTTACTTTATAACCCATCTCACCTAAACTAGCAGCAGCACTCGCACCTGCCAATCCTGTACCAACAACTATTACTTCAAGTTTACGTTTATTAGCAGGGTTAACCAGTTTACAATGACCCTTATAGTCATTCCATTTATCTTCTAATTTTCCTGCTGGTATTTTTGATTCTAACATAAATTAATTTGAAAATTTATCAATTTGAAAATCAGCAAACAGAATAGAGCTTTCACATTTGCATATTTGTTCCTTATTGTATCCAACCAAAATGAAAACTTAATGGCATCATTGCAAATGCAAGACAAACAATGATTGAAAATCCAAAACCAATTGCAGCAAGCATTTGATGATATCTTTTATTGTGAACTCCTAAAGTTTTAAAAGCACTTTGAAAACCGTGAGCAAGATGATAACCAAGTGCACCACATCCTAAAAGGTATATTGTAATAGTTAGCACTGTGGTGATATCAGCACCAGAAAATGTTTCCTTCATTTTAGCATACAAATCAATTTCTCCTCCTAAGCTTAAGCCTTGCGAAGAACGATTGGGGAACCAAAAATTACTAAGATGAACAGATAAAAAGATAAGGATTAAAGAACCTAAAATTGCCATACTTCTGCTATACCATTTACTACCATCTTTATATGCAACAGCATAACCAACACTTCTAGCTTTTTTATTTAGTACAGTAAGCATATAGCCTTGTACAATATGTAATAATAAACCAACAAAGAGCCCGATTTCTAGAATTCTAGGAACAATATTAGCACCCATAAAATGAGCCCCTTTATTAAACATTTCGCCGCCATCATTTGCCCAAATGCAAGCATTCAGACCAACGTGTACGATTAAAAATAAAATCAGGAAAAGTCCGGTGAAACCCATTACTAATTTCTTACCAACCGAAGAAGTAAACATCTGTTTCCAAGTCATATAGCTATATTGTGGTTTTGAATAGGTTGCAAAAATAGTGTTGTAACGAATGCCAATTTTTTTTTTTTAGAAATCGATTGCTAGCTGTTTATAAATTAATGCTACTGTTCATCACATTTTTTTTGTTTAAACTTTTTTGAAACATTTATCACACCTACATTTGGCTATGCTAAAATTATTACGCATTTTATGGAACAGCTTTAAAATGGCTGTGCAGGAATTAAAAAACAATAAACTCAGAAGTGCATTATCGCTGCTGGGTATTTCATTTGGTATCTTCTGTATCATTAGTATACTCGCTACTGTTAATAGTTTGGAGGGAAAAATTCATTCTGATTTAAAGTCTTTTGGTAGCAATACTATATATATCGATAAATGGCAATATGGTGGTGGCCCTGATTATCCCTGGTGGAAATATATCAAACGTCCTGAACCTAAGTATGATGAAATGGTTTTTATTAAACAAATGAGTTCATTAGCCAGCAATGTTTGTCTTTTTGCACAAAATAGTGCTAATGCATCTTATGGCGATAATGTATTAAGCAATGCAACCATTTATTGCACAACCGAAGATTTCAATAAGATTCAAGATATTACTGTAGACAATGGCAGGTACTTTTCAGAAATGGATTTTGAAAGAGGAACTTCTGTTGCTGTGATTGGTTATGAATATGCAACAATGCTATTAGGCAATGCTGAAAAAGCTGTGGGAAAAACAATACACGCCAGTGGCAAAGCCCTCTATATAATTGGCGTTGTAAAAAAACAAGGTAAAAGTATTTTACAAGGTTTTGATTATGACAAATGCATTCTTCTTCCATATAGATTTTTTGCCTCTACTTATAATGTGCGTTATTGTAATCCTGTGATAATGGTTCAAGGAAAAGAAAATATTTCTTCTGTTGCTTTGGCAGATGACTTAAAAGGAGTCATGAGGCAGTTACATAAATTGAGTCCAAAAGTTGAGGATGATTTTGCTGTAAACGACATCAACCAACTTGGAGAAGAAATCAGTAAAGTATTTGGTTCTGTTAATTTA
>CANGOT010000121.1 GCA_947455425.1 Chitinophagaceae bacterium
AAGGAGAGTTGGATAATAGCAATGCATCTACAAAATTTAAGTCTGCAAATTTTGGAAATGGTGATGATGGTATTAGAACAATCATTCTTAAAAAGAAAGCAAATACACCAGACCAAGATTTCTTTGTAGTACTAAAACCTAATCCAGAATGTACTTACAGAAATGTTGTTGATATTTTAGATGAAATGTCCATTAACATGGCCAAGAGATATGCATTAGTAAATATTTCAGATGTTGAAAATCAGCTAATCCACATTACAGAAGCAGCAAATCCAGTGAAATAAATTAAGAGACTATTTCATACACATCAAATAAAAAAGTTATGGAAATAAATAAAATATTAACCGCCGATGTTCTGGATATAATTTTTGAAGGTAGGAACAAGGAATACGGTGCATACGACTTGCGAAAGACGTACAACGATAGAATGAAAAAAGCCTTGCTAGGAATGTTAATCATAGCAGTTTTATTTGCTGGTTACAACATCTTATTTGGCAAAGAAAAAAAACATGAAGCAAAAATTCTAGTGGAAGATATGAGTTTGGATAAGTTTAAAGAAGAAAAGAAACCCGAACCACCTCCTCCTCCTCCGCCGCCAAAACAAGAGCCCCCTAAAGTTGAGATAACAAAATTCACACCTCCAAAAATTGTGAAGGATGAAGAGGTTAAAGAACCACCTCCTGAACAAACAAAGCTTGAAGAAACCAAAATTGGAACAATTAATGTGGAAGGTAAAAAAGATGATGGAACAGTTGCACCTCCACCAGAAGTTTCAACTGGAGCACCTGCTCCAAAAGGCGAGGACTATGATGCATTATTCACATCAGTACAAATAGAATCTGAGTTTCCTGGAGGAACTGGTGCTTGGGCTAAGTACCTGTCAAGAAACTTAAATCAAAATACACCAATAGATAATGGAGCTCCTGCTGGTAAGTATACTGTAATTGTGAGCTTTATTGTTGACAAAGAAGGTAATATTAGTGATGTTGGTGGAGAACTAGAAGGTGGAAGTAGCGAAAATTATGGAACTGTTGAAGAAGCGATAAAGGTTATTAAAAAAGGACCTAAATGGAAGCCTGGTGTACAGAATGGAATTCAAGTTAAAAGTAGAAAAAAGCAAAGAGTCACCTTTATTGTTGGTGATGAATAATTTATAAAAGTTTATTTTTGAAAGCCTCACTTATAAAGTGAGGCTTTGTTATTTTTCAGTATTTACTTTCGCAATAAATTGATCTAATTAAATTATTAAAATGCAAGGAACTCTTACAGGTTGGGATGATACTATAGTTGCATTAGCAACACCACAAGGTACTGGGGCTATTGCTGTGATTAGGCTTAGTGGTAAAGAGGCTATCAATATTATTAATCAAATGTTCCCATCGAAAGACCTATTGAAACAAGCATCACATACATTACATGTTGGTTTGTTGAAACATAATGCAGAGGTATTAGATGAAGTTGTAGTTTCTATCTACAAAACCCCCAAAAGTTATACTGGAGAAAACGTTGTTGAAATTAGTTGTCATGGCTCTACATTTATTCAAGAAAAAATTTTAAAAACAATTACTTCTTTGGGTGCTAGAATGGCTAAAGCTGGAGAGTATACACAAAGAGCTTTTTTGAATGGAAAATTAGATTTAACTCAAGCCGAAGCAGTTGCAGATTTGATTGCAAGTAACACTGAAGCAAGTAGAAATACAGCTCTTAAAAACATACGTGGAGGCTTTTCTAGTGACCTACATATACTAAGAAATGAATTAATAAAATTTTCAGCTCTAATTGAACTTGAATTAGATTTTAGCCAGGAAGATGTTGAGTTTGCAGATAGAACTGCTTTTAAGAATTTAATATCAGAAATTAGTCATTCAACAAATCAATTATTAAACTCATTTGAGTTAGGAAATGTAATAAAGAATGGAGTTCAGATAGCGATTATCGGCAAACCGAATGCAGGGAAATCGACGCTCTTGAACATTTTGTTAAATGAAGAAAGGGCAATAGTTAGCAGTATTGCTGGCACAACAAGAGATACTATTGAAGAAGTGATTAATATTGATGGTGTTTTATTTAGATTAATTGATACTGCCGGTATAAGAGACAATAGTACAGATGAAATTGAAAATATTGGTGTTGGAAAAAGCTATGAAAAAGCAGGATTAGCAGATGTGATTTTATACTTGTTTGACGCTAGTATTGAAAATGACTTAAAAGATGAAATTGCTTGGTTGCAATCTTTTAATAAACCATTTATCTTGGTTGCTAATAAAATAGATAAAGCCTCATCCAACTTATTCGAAGGAGAGGGATTGGAAATAATTTCTATTTCTGCAAGAGATAATGAAAATATTAATGCTGTAAAAAAAGCATTGGTTGCAAGAGCTATCAAAGGGAACATAAATACAGAATCAACAATTGTTACCAATGCAAGGCATTTTGATGCTTTGCAAAAGCTATCAAATTCATTACAAGAAATAGAAAATGGGTTAAGTATCAATATTCCAGGAGACCTGCTGGCATTGGATATTAGACAATCTTTACACTATCTTGGAACTATTACCGGACAGGTTACAAACGAAGAGCAGCTAGACTTTATTTTTAGTAAATTTTGTATCGGTAAATAAGTTAAGTGTATTGTCATTAAATAAAAAATGCCCTATTAATAGAGCATTTTTTATTTGTGATTTTGATATTAATTATTCAACAGTTTCTGTAGTAGTAGAAAATATTGAAATTGGTATTGATTGCCCTTGTGCATCAGCTGTACCATTCATTACCGTAGTTGTACTTTTGTTTTTGATGATGAGTGTTTTTACATCTACTACTAATGTGGATACCATCTTACCCTCTAATCTTGTATGCACTTTATTTCCCATTTGTTCTACATCCTGGTCAATTGTTAAAGCAGTTATCATTTCAATTGTTGCCAATCCGTTTTCAAAACTTTTGTAAGTATAATTACTTGTAGATTTAATTTCCTTTGAATCAGAAATATCTTTCCAGGTATCATTAACTTTAACAGCTTTATCAAGTTTTAAAAATATATCTAAAGGATTGCCTTTGGTTAAAGAATTACCGCTGCTTTTTAGCATAGATTCCATTTTTTCACTGCCTTTTATGGTTGCAATAAAACCATTAGCATCAAGAGTAATCTTTATAGGTGATTTCATCGCAGACTTAATTCCTTCTCCAAGCTGAAGATTTCCTTCATCTGGATTCTGTGAATCATAGCTCATTTCACCAGCATCTGATTCAACTGAGGATTTCATAGCAGTTATTTTTATTTCGGCACTACCCCCTTGTGGTGTTATAGCAGATACATCATAAACACCAGTAGTAGTATTATCCATTCTGGTAGACATGTCTTGCCCTTCTGCAGTAATTTTTTGATTCATTGTTACCTTGGTCTGCTTTGTAAGTTTTAAAGCAGTTTTTGGGCGATTTGCAGGGTCTAAAGCTTGTGCATTCAAAAAGCTTAAAGTAAGAAATGCAAATGCTGTAAGAGTAATTTTTTTCATTTAACATTATTTAATTGATGTAAAATAAATAGAAAACAGAATATTAGTGAAAATAATTATTTAATTGGCTACAAATATTATTAATCCATCTGCAATTTTTCTATCGTTACTTAAACGTGGTACTTTATTTTGTCCACCGAGTTTACCAATAGATTTCATATAATTTATGAATCCATTTTTTTGGATGATATTAATATGTAGTTTTTGTAAAATATTTCCAGAAATTAAATCATCGTAGTAAACATTTTTTTCTCGCAGGTTATTATCTACTTTATTTACGAATTCATCAAGATTTGTGGGTACATTCTCGAACTCAATAAACCACTCATGATAACTTTTCCCTTTGTTCTGAGAAATGTTCGGAGCAACGGTAAACTCAATGATACCAATACTTTCATCGTTTGCGGCTTTTTGCAAAGCATATTCTACCTCCTCGGCAATAACATGTTCGCCAAAAGCTGAAATAAAATGTTTAGTTCTTCCACTTACAATTATTCTGTAAGGATTTAGACTTACAAATTTTATTGTATCACCAATATTATATCCCCACAAACCAGCATTACTATTAATAATTAAAGCATAATTTTCATTTAACTGAACATCTTTCAAACTCAGTCTTGTTGGGTTCTCCGCAAAAATTTCACCTGCAGGAATAAACTCATAAAAAATACCGCTGTTAGTATTCAACAACATTCCTTGTTCTTTTTGTGAATCTTGAAATGCGAAAAAGCCTTCACTTGCCGGAAACAATTCTATCGTATCAATTTTTTTTCCAATACTTTCAAATAACTTGTTTTTATAGGGTTCAAAGTTTACACCACCTTGTACCATCACACTAAAATTTGGAAAAAGTTCACCAATCGTCTTACCGCTTTTTTCTGTTAATCTATCAAAATACATTTGCATCCAAGGTGGAATACCACTAATCAATGTCATATTTTGATTGACTGTTTCCTCAACAATCTTATCTAATTTAGTTTCCCAATCTTCAATACAATTTGTTTCAAAAGATGGAAGTTGATTGCCACGCAAATATTTCGGAACATGATGATTAACAATGCCGCTTAATCTTCCAGTAGGAATGTCTGCAATTCGCTCAAGCTCGGGAGATCCGCTTAAGAAAATCATTTTTCCTTTAGCAAAATCATAATTACCAGTTTCTGCCATATAGCACAATAGAGCATTTCTTGCAGTATTAATGTGATTTCCAATCGAATCTTTAGTAATTGGAATATATTTTACTCCACTAGTTGTGCCACTAGTTTTTGCGAAATAAATTGGTTTGCTCTGCCACAAAATATTGGGCCTACCATCTTTAATTTCTTCAATAAAAGTTTTAAACTGCTCATAATCTCTAATTGGAACTGATTTGACAAAATCTTCATAACTAAAAATTTTATTAAACTCATGCCTTTTGCCAAAATCAGTGTTGGCAGCTCTTCGTACAAGAGACTTTAATATGGCTTGTTGATCAATTAAAGCTGTTGTTTTGGCTTTATGAATTTTGTTTGATATGTATTGTGCAAAAGGTTTTGCTAGCAAAGATTTTAAGTCCATAGTGTTTTTTCAAAAATGAAAAAACAAAAATATGCTTGTACAAACAATTAAATTTGTTAATATTTTAAATAATTATGGATTAATTGATAAGTGGTTAATTGTTAATTATCCTACATTTTTAAAAAAACTTTTCACCATTTGGGTATAGAACCCTACTTTTGCCGTCCAAAAAATTTTTGAGTTATGTTAGCTGTAGTAAAAATTGCTGGACAGCAATTTAAAGTTAAAGCAGGAGATAGTTTATTTGTTCCTCACATTGAAGGAAGTACTGGTGATAAAGTTAATTTCACTGATGTATTAATGACCGACAATGGAGGAGTTGTTTCTATTTCTAATATCAATGCAACGGTAAAAGCCGAAATTACAAAAGCACTTGTACAAGGTGATAAGGTGATTGCATTCAAAATGAAAAGAAGAAAAGGGTTTAGAAAAAAACACGGACATCGTACTCACTATACACAAATTAAAATAGAAAGTATAGCATAATTTTTTTATGATTTTATAGTTTGAAATGTGTTTTAATAAAAATAATTTTCAAACTTTTTAATTTTCAAATTTTATAAATTAAAACAAGATGGCACACAAAAAAGGTGAAGGTTCGGTAAAGAACGGTAGAGATAGTAATAGTAAAAGATTAGGAGTTAAAATATTTGGTGGACAGCCTGCAATAGCTGGAAACATTGTACTTCGTCAACGTGGTACAGTTTATCATCCAGGAAAAAATATTGGTGTTGGAAGAGATTTTACACTTTTCGCATTGACTGATGGTATAGTAAATTTTAAGAAAGGTAGCAACAATAAAAGTACTGTTTCTATTGTTCCTGTAGAAGCATAAAAAAGTTTTTTTTTGTAGTTTCAAAAAAGCCACTATTTTAGTGGCATATTTACTAACCATTAAATTAAAAAAACATGGCAAAAGCTGCAAAAAAAGCTGCTCCTAAAAAAGCTGCTCCTGCGAAAAAAGCTGCTCCTGCGAAAAAAGCTGCCCCTGCAAAAAAAGCTGCTCCTAAAAAAGCTGCTCCTGCAAAAAAAGCTGCTCCTGCAAAGAAAGCTGCTCCTGCAAAAAAAGCTGCCCCTGCAAAAAAAGCTGCTCCTGCAAAGAAAGCTGCTCCTGCAAAAAAGGCTGCTCCTGCAAAAAAGGCTGCTCCAAAAAAGAAATAATTCTTTTAGGAACGCGAATAACATTAAAAGTCTCGAAAAATTTTCGAGACTTTTTTATTTATACAATCGCCTGTCCTTTTAGAATGAATTTATTTTTCTAATTTATACAATGCCCATATATCATTAATAGTATTCATTTTTTTATTCATTAGAAATACATTAATGCTCCAGAGTGCTGAAGATGAATATAGCTGTGGTTTGTAGCCTAGAGAGTCAATTAAGCCGAGTTTATCTTTGATGTCATTAAAGGTGGACGATAGCCAAACAGGCTTAGAATTTAGCTTGCTAATAGAATCGATATTCTTTGTATTAATTAGCTCAATATTTTTCATTCCAGCTTTATAATAAACGAGTGGTAGAAAACTTTCTGTTTGCAAAGGATTTCTCGCATAACAATAAATCCTTGTTTCTGGTGATTGTATATAATTACGAATCTTATTGTCGAAATTTATTGTTTGAGAATATGGAATAAACACAAATAAAGTTAATAAGAGAAAATTTAAAATAATACTAAAGATAGCAAGTGGCTTAACAAATTTCCGCCACTTATAGGTTGGCAAAAGAAAATCAAAACGATCCTTACCAATTGCAATAATTATTGGTATAATGTTGATGATGGTGAACATGAATCTATCTTCTTTATGACCAATAAAAAAGTGACCAATAAAGAAAAAGAAAGTGCTTATGACTAATGGATTTTTTAGATTTTGTAAACTAGATTTTAGGAAAAAGTATATAAAGTAAATACTTATGAATGGCACTGCAACAATATCAATCAATACTCCAAAATAAAATGAAATACCCGACTCACCAAAAGATGAAGCCACGCCTTGCAGAATATTTATTTTAAAATATAAATAGGGTGTAAATACTAATGAGTGATAAAAATTATAATCTAAAAATACATTTAATCCTATACCTAATGCAAATCCTAATAAAAGGTAT
>CANGOT010000122.1 GCA_947455425.1 Chitinophagaceae bacterium
AGATGCCTTAAACCATCATACATTATTCTTCGACGAGGATCTTGAACAACATTCAAAAGAAATTTATAAATCACCACAATGGCCAGCAAAACCTTTATTCTATGTGTGTTGCCCATCTAAATCTGATGATAATGTTGCTCCCAAAGATCATGAAAATATATTTCTATTAATGCCAATTGCAACTGGTTTGGAAGATAGTGAAGCAATGCGTGAAAAGTACTTTACATTAATGATGGCAAGGTTAGAAAAAAAGGTAAAAGATATCATTTTGCCACATATAGATTATAAAAAAAGCTATTGCGTTAATGATTTTATTTTTGATTACAATGCTTATAAGGGCAATGCTTACGGACTAGCTAATACATTAATGCAAACAGCTATTTTAAAACCAAAAATAAAAAATAAAAAAATTTCAAACTTGTTTTATACAGGGCAACTTACAGTTCCTGGACCAGGGGTTCCTCCTTCTATTATTTCAGGAAATGTTGTTGCTAAACAGTTATCACTATATTTAAACAAAGAATTATGAAATCGAGATTCGATGATGTGTCTTTGCAATGCAGTAAATTAACAACTCGTGCCTATAGCACTAGTTTTTCTTTGGGGATTTACTTTCTAAACAAAAAATTACGTAACCCCATCTATTCTATTTATGGCTTTGTTCGTTTTGCGGATGAAATTGTAGATAGCTTTGAGGGCTTCAATAAAAAATATTTATTAGAAAAATTTAAAGCAGAAACATACGAAGCCATTGAGAATAAAATCTCATTAAATCCTATCCTGAATTCATTTCAACAAACAGTAAATCATTTTCAAATCAACTTAGATTTAATTGAGACTTTTTTGAGAAGTATGGAAATGGATTTAGAAAAAACAAACTACACCAATGAAAAATATGAACAGTATATCCTTGGCTCAGCAGAAGTAGTTGGACTGATGTGTTTACATGTTTTTACCAATGGTGATAAAAAAAATTACGAAGAACTTAAGCCCTTTGCGATGAAGTTAGGTGCAGCTTTTCAGAAAGTAAATTTTGTAAGAGATATTAAAGCAGATTACCAAATTTTAGGCAGAACGTATTTTCCTAATATTGACATTAAAACATTCTCAGCAAACGATAAATACAATATAGAAAAAGAAATTGAGAGCGATTTTAAAGAAGCACTCATTGGTATTAAAAAGCTGCCATCATCAAGTCAGGGAGGTGTTTATTTAGCATATGTTTATTACAATTCACTATTCAAAAAAATTAAACGAGTACCTGCTCAAAAAATTATGAACGAAAGAATTAGAATTAGCAATGGTAAAAAAATTGGGCTAATGATAAATAGTTTGTTTCAGTATAAACTAAACTTATTATGAAAAGCTTGATAATGTTTTTAATGCTTTTTCTACCTCAAAAAAACACTAATGCTGTTTCAATTTTTGAAACAAGAATGTTGTTTCAAAAATCTGCAACAGAAGAGGTTTCCTGCAAAAAAATGATGACAATTTTAAACCCTTATAACGAGACAAATAATATTCTATTAGGTGGTTACTATGGTTGTGCAAAAATGATGATGGCTAAATACGCCATCAATCCTATAAATAAATTAGCATATTTTTCTCAAGGAAAAAAAATACTTGAAAGATGCATTGCCATCGAAAAAGAAAATATAGAACTCAGATTTCTAAGACTAACCATACAATGCAACGCACCCAAATTTTTAGGCTACCATACATCTATTAAAGAAGACAAATTATTTCTTACAAATAGTATCACAACGATTAAAGATCAACAGTTAAAACAAATGATCTCGTTGTATTTAGCAACATCTAATAATTGAACTTCAACCGAATAACACTATGATTGATTATTTAATACTGGTTGATGAGAATGACAACCCACAAGGCAAACTAGAAAAATTACAAGTGCATCAAAAAGGCTTATTGCACAGAGCTTTTTCTGTTTATATTTTTAATTCCAACGGTGAATTATTATTACAACAAAGAGCCGATGAGAAATATCATTCAGCAGGTTTGTGGACAAACACTTGTTGCAGTCACCCACGATTTGGTGAAGAAGTAGTAGATGCCATTGAAAGAAGACTCATGGAAGAAATGGGAATGAACTGTACTACTAACTTTGCCTTTAGTTTTATTTACAAAGCAGTTTTTGACAACGGATTAACTGAATATGAATTCGACCACGTATATGTTGGCATTTCTGATGTGCCACCTATTCCTGAAGTATCAGAGGTAAAGAATTGGAAATATATTCATTTGCAAAAATTACAAGAAGATATTTTGCAAAATCCACAGCAATATACCGAATGGATGAAAATATCATTACCGAATGTTATTGCCCATTTTAACAACAATATAAAATTTGCAATTAATAATGCAACACTATAAAGACCTCATAAATTTATCTTCATAAATAATAAAAAATGGAAATCATCATTAATACTGCAATTGTTATAGCAACTTTTTTTGGAATGGAAGGAGTTGCCTGGTTTACACATAAATTTATTATGCATGGTTTGCTTTGGGTATTACACAAAGACCATCATAAAAAAGAATCCAAAGGTTTTTTTGAGCATAACGATTTCTTTTTTCTAATTTTTGCCATACCAGGCATTGCTGGGTTATTTTTTGGAATGAGAAACAATTTCAACTTGTTTTTTTGGATTGGATTAGGTATAACCCTTTATGGATTTGCATACTTTTTTGTTCACGATATTTTTATACATCAACGTTTTAAAATATTTAGAAATGCCGATAGTTTATACTTCAAGGCAATACGCAGAGCTCACAAAATGCATCATAAACATATAGGCAAACACGATGGTGAATGTTTTGGAATGCTATGGGTTCCGTTAAAATATTTTCGCAATAAGAACTTTAATGGTTAATTATGAAACTATTGTATTTGCTGATTAATTGCTTCACTGTAATTGTTCCTTTTATCTTTTCGTTTCATAGTAAATTAAAGTTTCACAAAAACTTCAAACCCTTTTTTTTATCGAATATAATTGTCGCATTCGTTTTTATTATTTGGGACATTTATTTTACCAGCCTTGGTGTTTGGGGGTTCAATAGAAATTATATATCTGGCCTGGATTTAGTGAATTTGCCTTTAGAAGAAGTTTTGTTTTTCATTTGCATACCTTTCTCTTGTGTATTTACTTATCACTGTTTGAATTTATTTTTTAAACTTAAATGGACTGCGAAAACCGAGAACATTTTCATCATTTCTTCATCACTGATTTTATTTTCAATAGGCTGTTATTTTTATTCGAGACTTTACACTTCATATACATTCATTAGCTTATCACTTTTACTACTTCTTTTGAAGTATATAGCAAAAGTAAAATGGCTATCAAAGCTTGTGATGATTTATCCCGTGCTACTTATTCCTTTTTTTATTGTGAATGGAATACTTACTGGAAGCGGTTTACAGGAACCCGTTGTATGGTATAATAATAACCATAATTTGGGACTTCGAATACTTACAATTCCTGTTGAAGATGTGTTTTATGGTTTCGAATTGATATTGTTGAATGTTTGGCTCTATGAATATTTCAAGAATATTTTTGCAAAACAAAAGGTTTAAACCATGACGCTATTTCCCTAATTTTAAATTTAATAAAGCCCGAAACTCGTGTTTTAAATCTTCGGTCATATCTTCTTTGGGTATTAAGAAAAAAGACTTTTCGTTGAAGTATAAATGAAAGAAATTGGGGCTTTCGAAGAAACGTGTAAACATATTCCATTGCCATGTAACAAAACCTTTATCATTCTCTAATCTTAAAGTAGTTTCATTTATCCAAATAGTAAACTGCTCTTTAAATGTTTGCGATTTTGAGTATATGCTATAAGGCAAAATATACCAAATAGCAATCAGCATCATTAACCAAATAACTGTTCCTAATAAGAATGGTTCTGGACGAATCTTTTTTGTGTAGAATAATAAGGCAGATAATATGGCAAACACATTTACCAGTATCATCATCAATTTAATTTCTCTTCGTGCAATGAAGTGCAAACGCAAGGCTTGTATTACTTTTCTTTTATCGTAGCTAAATGCAAATTCCATAAGTAAAAATAGTTAGCCACAGATTCGCAGAATAAAATAGAATTATTAGCTAAAACCAATCTGCGAATCTGTGGCTATGAAATTAAAATTTATAATTTATAACTAAACCCAACACCAATGCCGTGTTGAACTTGCAGTTTACCAACCTCCCAATCATTGTATCTTAAATTGATGCTTACAGTTGCACCAACGAATTTATTTACCGTTAGAGAAAACAAATTTGTCCAATCTACAATCACCACATCTGGTTTGTTTAAATAATCGCTATAAAAAGTTGCAAAGCCTTTATAGGTGATGCCTTTAGCCAGTGTGTAATCTGCTTTTAATTGCACAAAAGAACCCAAGCCTAATCTGGTTGTTTTACCTGCTGCAACACTATAAAGCAATGTATCTTTTTGCTCTGTAGCAAATTTTGTTGTAAGGTTCATCATTGCTGGAGAAAACATTGCAGAAAAATGTGCATTGGGTTTATATAAAAAACCTGGCCCCAAACGAATATCACCCGGAGACATAAAGTATTTATCGAACTGTGTGTTTAAGCTAAACAAGACAGACAAACTGATGTCTTTTTTTACCTGTGTTGCAATGATAGAAGTAAGATTAATGTTATCATCAGTTTTTACAAAACCATTTCCTACCGAAGAAAGGCGAGACATTCCATATCTTAATCTCACGTTATTCAGCCAATTTGTTTTACCTTTTTTATGGTCAAAATCGTAGTCTATTAATGCTTTAACACCAATAGCTTGTTCTTCCCCACCATTTTTTGCAATACGCCATGCTTTATTTAATCCACCTTCGGAGAAGTTAAGGTTAAATGAACCGCTTTTTGCCCATCCATCTTTTAATTCTTTAGTTTTTGTGAGTGTGGAAACAGCTTCGTTTGTTGTGTTCTTTGCATCATCTGTTTTAACTGCTTGTGAAAAAGCAAATGCTGTTAGGCTGCAAAATGTTACTGCTATGTAAATTCTCTTCATTCAATTTTTATTTTAATTAATACGTTTTATTCAGGTATTATAATGTCTTCTACTCCTTCTTCTTTTAATTCCTGTTCTCTATTTTCATTCCATTCTACAATAAAATTATTTCTTCCTTCTCCCAAAATTAATTTCATATAACGTTGTTGAGAGAGTTCGAGAAGTGATAAGAAAAGAAACAATGCGTGAATTCTATTTTCACAAATTTCAAACACTTTCTCAAAAGTTACAGTCTTTTCTTTTCTTACAAAATCGGTCATGTAATCTCTACTGCCTTCCATTGTGTAGTTGTATTTCACAACGGTATGCACTGGCTTGTTTTGGCGTTCTTGCACTCGCAACATTACTTTTTCAAAAGCTTTCATCAACTTAAATAAAGTAATGTTTTGAATCTCGGTTCCCTCACCACTTTCTTCCCCTACTGCAATTAATTCTCGTTGCAAGTTGCCACGCTTAATCATTAGCATTCTTGTTTCTTCCATTGCAGCCATTTCAGCAGCAGCTTCTTTGAAACGTTTGTATTCAAGAATTTTATCAACTAATTCCTGACGAGGGTCTATTTCATTTCCTTGTGCATCTATTTCTTTGCGAGGCAATAATAGCCTGGCTTTAATACGCATTAGGGTAGAAATGAAAAGAATAAACTCGCTACTTAATTCTATATTCAGCTTTTCCTGGGCATGTATATAATCTAAAAAGTCGTTCGTGATTTTAGTGATGGGAATATTATAAATATCTAGCTCATCTCTTTCTATAAAAAACAATAATAAATCAAATGGACCCTCGAACTGGGGTAACTTAATTTGATAATTTGGCGTACTCATAAATGCAAATAAACGAGTTTAGGTGTAAGGTTCAAAGTTTAAAAGTTTGCGGTTTAAAAAGTTTATGATTTACAGTTTATAGTTTATAGTTATGTTTTGTTTGTAAATGGGGTAGTTTATTTGGTGACAGTGTGGGTTTCTTTCAGAACATTGGGAGGTTTCTTTTGACCCATTTTTGAGTTATAGTTTTGTGCAATTGGTGTGATGTATTTGCTTAATGGATGATCGGTATTTTCCACTTATGTGTGCAAGCTTAGCACTTACACACATAATTGGAGAATATCTACCTAATAGCAATAATAACCGAGTCTTTGTGTTGGGATTTGATGCTGTTGTTGGATAAATTTACGATGAAAACCTCAAGAAATAAAAAATCCGGAAACCCACAGACATTTTCGTCTTTGGATTTGTGGCTTTTACTTTTATATAAATCAAGTGCATTTGCCTATTGCATGTGATATGAATATTGAAATTCTCTGTAACAATTGTGTAACATTATTAAACTAGGCTGCTATGAATTTTGCAGTGTATTAATAACTAAAAAATGAAAAAGCAATTTGTTACAATGTCCTTACTACTAAGCACCACTTGCTTATTATTGAGTGCTTGTAAAAACTCTAGTGGAGAAACCAGCATTACTAAACTAACACCAAACGAAATGAATGCAAAATCGAAAACAATTGAAAATATGCAAGCTGCATATAAAGGTGAAGTAACAGCCACTGCAAAGTATGCTGAATATGCTAAAACAGCAGAAACAGAAGGATACCACAATATTGCACTACTGTTTACAGCTGTATCTGCGGCTGAAAGTATTCACGCCACAAATCATAAAGCTGTTATAGAGAATTCGGGTGCAACTGTGCCTGATATAAAACCAGAATTTACTGTTAAATCAACAAAAGAAAATTTAAAGGAAGATATTAATGATGAAGCATATGAGGCAACAACAATGTATCCTGATTTTATTAAAACAGCTACTTTGGCTCAAAATGATTTAGCCGTGCTTAGTCTTACTTATGCAATGAAAACAGAAAAAAAACACAAGTACTTTTTTGAACAAGTTTTAGGCTATATTAATAGCAATACTTTAAATAGTTTGCCATCGACTTATTTTGTTTGCCCTGTTTGTGGCAATACTTATACTACTGCACCAAGACATTGTGATTTTTCGTTAACAGACAAAGAGAAATTTTTGAAATTTGATTAACACTTTCGAAGTGATTTTTGATACAAGAAATCTGGCGAAGCAGCGTATCTTATAATATTCTACTAAAAAAGCCACAAATCCAC
>CANGOT010000123.1 GCA_947455425.1 Chitinophagaceae bacterium
GCTATTAATAAAGCCCAGAAAATATTACCCGATTTAATAATATTGGATGTAATGATGCCTTTTAAAACCGGCATTGAGGTTTGTTCCATTCTTAGGCAACACCCTCAATTAAAAGAAACCCCCATTATCATTCTTACGGCTATCAACGACGAGCAAACTCACATAAAAGGACTTGAATCTGGTGCTGATGATTATATCACAAAACCAATCAGCCCTAAGGTTTTGGTAAGCAGGGTAAATTCTTTATTTAGAAGAACAAAAGTTACTGATACAGACAGATCAATTGAAATTGGAAACATTAAAATAGATCCAGTAAAATTTGCAGTAACCAGCAATGGCAAAAATGTTATTCTAGCTAAAAAAGAATTTGAGCTATTGCATTTATTAGCTTCTAAACCTGGACGTGTTTTTTTGCGAGATGAAATTTTACAACAAGTTTGGGGCAATGAGGTAATTGTTGGCGACAGAACCATTGATGTTCATGTAAGAAAAGTGAGACAAAAAATGAATATTGATTGCATTGCCACGGTTAAAGGTGTTGGGTATAAGTTTGAAATATAATTACTTATCCAATCATAACAAATCTTATCGCTGAATAATCCTTAGTCCTTTATTTTTGGTGAATGTTTCGAAGAAAAAATTTATCTACACAGTACCTTTCTTTTTTATCCGCCTTCATCATTTCGTTGTTCGTTGCAATAGCATTTTCAATTATTACTCATAACATTGTTTTAGCAATTACAGCATTTGTATTACTTTTCACAAGTGTTTTCTTTTTACTGAATTATATATTCAACTGGTTTATTTATAGAAAAATAAAACTTATTTACAAACTTATTTACAACACAAAAGCAAGTAAAAAAGTTGAAGCATACTATAAATATATTCTTCCTAAAAAAAATCTGGAAGAAGTGAGTAATGAAGTTGAGTCTTGGGCAGCCCAATACACCAATGAATTAGAGCTTATTCAAAAGAATGAAGCTTACAGAAAAGAATTTTTACAGAATTTATCACATGAATTAAAGACACCCGTTTTTGCAATTCAAGGTTATATTGAATCTGTTTTGCCAGAAATGGAAGATCATTCTATGCAACATAAATTCTTATCGAATGCCCAAAAGAATGTTGAAAGAATGGTGCATTTATTAAAAGATCTTGATGAAATATCCAAACTTGAAACTGGTGAACAACCATTATATAAAACCAAATTTGTAATTCAAGATTTGATAAAAGAAGTTTTTGAAACACTCTCCATAAAAACACATAGACAAAATATAAAAACACAAATAAAAAAAGGTTGTGAGCAGCCTATTATTGTGTTTGCAGATAAGGAGAAAATAAGACAAGTGCTAAACAATCTCGTAGTAAATGCCAGTAAATATGGTAAACAAAATGGCAATATCAGTGCAGGCATTTACAAAACTGATGATAAAAATGTTTTAGTAGAAATTAGTGACGATGGAATTGGTATTGCAGAGGAACACTTACAAAGAATATTTGAGCGTTTTTACAGAACAGATAAAGGCAGAAGTAGAAATATTGGAGGCAGTGGATTAGGATTAGCAATTTGCAAACATATTATAGAAGCACATAACAAAACAATTCATGTTCGCAGCACACCAAATGTTGGAACTACGATTGGATTTACTTTAGATTTAAAATAACGCAATTGTAAATCTACAAGCTTCGCCTTTTAAACCATCTCATTACCTTTTATACCAACAAATAAACTTTTGAAATAGTATTTCATCGAAGTTTGCCAAATAAATTAATTAAATGAAAGTCTTATTAGCAGCAACCCTCTTTACTTTATTAACTCTTCAATCTTTTGCACAATATCCAGGTGGAGGCAGAGCTGGTGGTGGAAATCGTTTTGGAGGTCAGATGAACATGGGTCATTTTTATGGAAAAATGGTTGATGGCAAAACAAATAAAGGTATCGCAGGTGTTAGTATTCAACTAAAGGGAAACAAATTCGATACGATAACAAAACAATTAAAAGAAGTAATATTAAAAACAGTTATTACTGAAAATAATGGCGACTTTAGTTTAGAAGGATTAATGGTTTTTGGCAACTTTAAATTTAAAGCAACGGCTGTGGGTTATAAAACATTTGAGAAGCAAATTAGTTTTGGCATTAAAAGACCCGATGCTGGTGCAGCACCAGATGCAGCAGCAATGCAGCAAATGGCAAATCTTGCAGATAAAGATTTAGGAAACTTTAAAATGGATTTAGATGAAACCAATCTGGCAGAAGTAACAGTAACTGCTTCTGCTAAACAACAATTTGAATTGGGTGTTGATAGAAAGATTTTTAATGTTGATAAAAGCCTTACTGCTGCAGGACAAACTGCATCTGAACTTATGAAGAGTATTCCTTCTGTAAGTGTAGATATTGATGGTAATGTTAGCCTGAGGAATGCAGCCCCAACAATCTTTGTTGATGGTCGCCCAACAACTTTAACACTCGATCAAATTCCCGTAGAAATTATTGATAAAGTAGAAATTATTACAAATCCATCTGCAAAATTTGATGCTAGTGGGGGCAATGCAGGCATCTTAAATATTGTTTTAAAGAAAAATAAAAAAAATGGTTACAATGGTAACCTTAGAGCTGGTATTGACAGTAGAGCAAAAGTAAATTTAGGTGGTGATATTAGTCTACGTCAAAACAAAATAAACTTTACTGCAAGTGCTAACTTTAATCAAAGAAAATCAATTTCTCATAGCCTTAATAACACCACCCTTTTCACCAAACCCAATAATTCTTTTGTTCAATCGAATGATGAACAAACTAATAATGGATATTTTAGTTTCTTTAGAACGGGTATAGATTATTTTATTGATAATCGAAATACGATTACTGTTAATGGCAATTTCAATAAGGGCAATTTCAAAAACGATGGACTTCAAACGATTGACTCAACCCCAGTCAATTCAACCACTACAAGAAATACTTATACAGATTTTAGCAATCAAAGTTTTGGAGGGCAATTAAGTTTTAGACACAATTTTGCTGGCATTAATAAAAACCTAACTGGTGATATAAATTATAACTCAAGCAATAGTGATAGAGCTACAAATATTAATAGCAATAACAAAACATCTACAAATCCATACGCTCAAAATACCGATGGTAAAGGCATAAACAAATTCTTAACTATTCAATCAGATTATGAAAATCAAATTACAGAAAACACCAAGTTCGAAGCTGGTGTAAGAGCAGCGATTCGTGATTTTGAAACAGAAAATTATCAATATGTTTCCAATCAATTAAACACGTTGGCAAGCAATCGTTATAAATTTAACGACAATGTTTATGCAGCCTATTCTACTTATAGTTTTAAGATTAAGAAAACAAGTTTTCAATTGGGTTTAAGAGCCGAAAGCTCTGACTATACAGGCACCCTACAAACATTATCTGGAGCAGACTCAACTAAGTTTAATATTAAATATCCTTTGAGTTTATTTCCAAGCACATTTATTACACATAAGTTAACCGATAAACAAGATTTGCAATTGAATTATTCTCGCCGTGTTAATCGCCCCAACTTTTATCAATTATTACCTTCTTATGATTTCACAGATCCCCAAAATCCATCGGTTGGTAACCCCAATTTAAAGCCCGAGTTTACACACTCATTTGAACTATCTTATAATAATGCTTATAAACGTCAAGCTAACTTTTTGGCTACAATATATTTTAAATACAGCGAAAATTTAATTACCCGTTATATATACAAGGATATCGATAGAAATAATGCAAATGCTACTGATAGTCTTTATTATGGTAGTTATATAAATGCAAATACGAGCTTTACTTATGGCCTTGAATTAACAGAGAAATTACCCGTAAATAAATGGTGGGATTTGATGTTGAACTTTAACTTGTACAACACCAATATTAATGCAACAATACCTAATCAAAGTATTAATAACTCGCTTGCAAGTTGGTTCACCAAAATAAACAGTACGTTTAAAATAGCAAAAGGATTGAGTTTGCAAATTACCTGGGAGAATCGCAGTAAAACTATTATTCCACAAAGTGGTGGTGGTGGAAGAATGTATGGCGGTGGTGGTGGGATGTTTGGTGGCGGTAGCCAAACACTTGCACAAGGATATACTTTACCTAGAAATTTTGATATTGATGTGGCTTTACGTAAAGAATGGACATGGAAAAATGGGCAGAGTGGTTCTTTGAATTTAAGTATGAACGATATTTTTGCTAGTCGTGTTAAAACAGAAACGAATGCTATTTTCTTTTCTCAAAACACAGAAAGATATCGAGACCCACAAGTGGTGCGTTTAAACTTTAATTATCGCTTTGGAAAACTGGATATGAATTTATTTAAACGTAAAAATACAAAGGCAGAACAAGGTGGTGGAATGGATATGATGGGACAATAGTATTTACAATTTAATGATTTTAGATATACAATTTTGAAATCGGTTTGCATATGGCAAGCCGATTTTTTTTTGTCATCTAAACCTGCTAGAAACCGTATAACAAACCTTACTATTAATTCGCCAGAAGGTTTCATTGTTAATTTTTCTTAATCTGTTCCTATTTCTTTTGTCAAGTAGTCGGCCTTCGCCATCGTAGTATTGAGGTTGGTTGTAGAAGGTAAGTGTATAATATTTTTTTCCAGCAAACAAAGCATCAAATGCTTTGGGACGAATAGACATAAAAATAAGATGCTGTACTTTTTCATCCACATAATAGTCCAGCCTATTTATCCAGGTGCATTTAATAGACTTCATATCGTTTATTAATTTCAGAACATTGGTTGTGTCGTAACCAAATTTTTGCAAAGTATCTGCTAATCGTTTTTCTACAAGTTTAAATTCATACACATATCGCAGCGAATCTGTTTTCATTTCTATGGTTACCATATTAAAAGCATTATCCGAAAACTCAATAACAATGGGCTTTTGCTTATTAAGGTTTGCATAATTTCTTTCAATTCGCATAATAGTATTGTCGTTGTCTTTGTAATATTTTGTAGCAAAACGCTTGGGCAAAGTGGTGCTGCAAGCTATAAAGAAAATAGGCACTACAATAAGCATTAATATGTTTTTCAACGCTCTCATTCTGCTGATTTTTTATTGCACCAAGTAACACCAAAAAGAATATCTTTAAATTCAGCAACTGGCATTTGTCTCATTGTTTTAAAGCCATAATCCCAATAGGTTAAATTAATCAACCCATCATTCTCGCTGATGTGTAACAACACCACATAATGTGTAGGAATACGATACCGAACTTTATTATGATTACCCTTATGCATGATAGCATTGTTTACAAACAAAAATACCTGATGATTTTTTTGCAACTTATCCGAAAGAAAAAATGTAATATCTTTAAACATCGGTCTAAATAAATCAGTACCTACAGCACTAACTTTATAATCACACATTCTTCTTAACATTCTATTAAATTTGGCAAAATTGGTGGCGGGCCAAAGCCTGTTTTCGCTGCCAGGTTTATAGTTTAAACTAAAGAGGTTTACATATCCTTTAAAGCAATCTGCCAAAGACATATACCACATTTGGTCAGCGTGATTAATATCTAACTCGCCTTTAAACTTTAGCAATCCTGCCGCTTGTTTCACTTCTTTGGATGGATTAAAATGCACTTTTCTAAAATGGGCTTCGCCATTATTGTATAGCTCTATCATAAACCTTGCATATCGCAAAGGATAGGTGTTGATGCAACTATAACTTACCGCAGCATACCCACAAAAATTGGTATTGGTGCCTGGATAAATAAACATAGGCGTCGTAATATTCTTGCGAATATTTTGCAGTAGAAGATGGGGTTTTATATGTTGCCAATAAGCACTTTGTTTTATCGAGCCCATACTATCAAGATATTGAAATGCTTGTATTTGTTGGGTATTTAAAACTATGTTTTGTGAAAGCGATATATTATTTCTACAAAAAAATAAAATAACAAAAAAAAAATATCGTAGCACACTCTTCATTCAACAAATTGTTTTAACGTAACAAGTAAAAGTAGTTTGTTTGAAATTGAATGAAGTAAATGTGTTTGGGGGGATGGAAGAATTAATCTACTTACTAGGTTTGGTTTGTTCTTTCTGTCATTTTACCTCTGCTTCATTCCTGGGGCGGAGGTTTTTTATGTGTAGTATTTATCAATATAAAAAATTACCCAAAAGAAAGCTGGCTAATATCATTTACTCCAATAATAATTCTGCTAAAAGGATGGCTGAGTGCTTTTTCAATTAAAGTTTTGCTACTATTGTTTATATTTTGAAGAACATAGTTTCTGGCTTTTTCAAAAATATCTGGATGAAGCTGGCTTCTCCAATCGGTATATTTATCTGGTGATAGTTCCTCTGCGGTTTTTAGTAAAAGGCCAGATGCAAAAACAGAACGAGCAAAAATTTCTTTGTGTGAAAGTTGTGGCAAGTATTGCAGATTGTTTGTAGTGATTTCGTTGTAAACAACCTCGAAACAATCAAACACATCAAAATAGTTTTGGTAGGGTTCAAGAAAAGTAGCACTTAACCCTATTTTTTTTATGAGCCCTAATTTTTTCAGACGCAGTAACTCTGCAATTAATTCTTCAGTGATTTCATTTAATGTAGCACCGTGTAATAGGTAATAATCTAAGTAATCTCTATTCAGTCTTTGTAAAGACTGGTGAAGTGCTGTTTCAAGTCTTTCTGCTGTAAAGTCTCTATAAATGGTTCCATCCTTTTCATAAAATCCATATTTTGAGCAAACCTTTACATTATAATTATTGCCAATTACTTTGCCTAATAGTGCTTCCGATTTTCCATTACCATATGCTTCAGCAGTATCAAAAAAGTCAATACCCATATCTATGGCTGACTTAATGATATTGATTGCCTTATCTTCTTCAATAAAATTCCAACCAATATTAGAAGCGTCTTTATAAACAGGACCAGCCAGTTGCCAGGTACCTAGAGCAATTCTGTTGAAATTCATTGAATGAAATTATAATTACAATAAAAATTAATCTACTTTAGAAAGGCGAAGTTCTAGTGCAAATCTTGTTAAACCCAGATTACGCAATAGCCTTTTCAAAAGGATATTCAAATACTTTTGAATAGTTCCAAAGTCCACTAAACCACGCTCTTCTTTTTTTGCTGAGAGCTATTTTTA
>CANGOT010000124.1 GCA_947455425.1 Chitinophagaceae bacterium
ATCAAACCTTTATTGGTGTGAAACTAGGTGATGTTGACTATAGTTGGAATGCTGCAACACCTAGAGCAACAACAACGAAACCTGTAGAATTTGTTTATACAACAAGGAATCAGGAATCAGGAATCGGAAATTCGATGGTAAGGATCCCTATCACTGTAAATAATTTTAAAGAACTTGCTGCTATGCAATACACATTACATTTTAATAACTACGGCTATGAATTTGTTGCCATTGAAAACAATAAACTAGGTATTGATTTCAACGATAAACAAGCAATGCAAAATGGTAACATTAGCTTCTTGTGGACAGATAAAAGTGCATCAGAAAAAACACTGGATGATGGTAATGAATTATTTGTTTTGGTATTGAAACAAAAAGGAATCGGGAATTTGGAATTAGCAATTAATGATGCAATTACCGAGGTATCTGCTTGGGACAAAGACTTTATCAAACACAATATTATATTAACAAAACGAGTGATCATAAACGAGCAACTAGTAATAGGAACCGAATGGTTTTCAGTTAGCCCCAACCCTACCACTGGTATAATTAAGGTTGATTTAGTTACAAAAGCTAATAAAACAATAATTTTTGAATTAAGTAGTCTTGTTGGCAAAACCTTAACACAACAAACCGCCGATTTGCAAAAAGGAAGTAATATAATCACCATCAATCTTAAAAAGAATGGAACACTTGCACCTGGTACTTATTTCTTAAAGGCTGTTGGGCTTGAAGGCGAAAACGTGAAGCGAATTGTGGTGCAGTAATAGTAAATAAAATAACATTTTTTCAAAAGCCCTTCAATCTTAAACGAATGAAGGGCTTTTTGTTTGTTGTCTTATTAGAAAATTAGCTTGTGGCATCCACACACCCTACCCTTTGCAAGAAGTTGACCGTGTGGTTGCCACACACCCTACTCTTTGTAAGAAGTTGACCGTGTGTTTGCCACACACAAAACTACTTATAAAAGGATGATTGTGTAACCATTATTAGGTTAAAAACCCAGTAAAAGTTAGTTGAGTGGATGCAACAGAAATATAAATTAGTTTGAAAACAAAACAAATGGGTTCACATTTTATTAGGAAATAGGTGATGTCTACTATTATTTTGATAGATTATAATTAGGTTCAATGATGAATATTTTTTCTCAAAAGAAGTTGATGAAATTTGGTTTGGCAGCAGGCCAATCAGTTAAGTTAGTTCCCCCAAAAAAACGATGCAAATGCTATAGAATTTCAAGGGGTGTTGTGGAGAAGTTATTAACTAAATAATTTTATATAGAGATTATGTCTTTTATACACACTAAACGTATATTTTTGAAAAAAATAAATTATGAAAATAAAAATTTACAAAAAACTATTACAAAAATGCTTGCTAATAATGTTGTTTGGTTTTAGCATCAGCAAATCAGATGCACAAAACCAAGGGCTATATATAGATACCATCAAGTGGCCAAACTCAAATGCAATTACTGTTAATATTAAAACGCAGTCCTTTAGCAATGTAGTTAACTTTCAAGGCACAATCAGATGGGATAAAAGCAGTTTGCAATTTGTATCGATAGCAGGTAGTACCACTTTAGGGTATGTTAGTGCATCCATACCTGGTAATTATTCTTTCGGTTCTTCTGCAACAGCTATTGCTCAAGGATATATAGGTTATATTTTTAGTGATGCAGTTTCAAATCATACACTTCCTGATGGATTTGTTGTTGTGAGTATAAATTTCAATGTAATTAATAATCCTTTATCAACTTATAATGATAATGTTGTTACATTTTCTAATACACCAACAGCTATAGGTATAGATACCGCTGCAGATCTTGTAGACTTATTAGACCTTGCTACACTTAATTCTCCAAACTTAGAAAGACATACTGCTGGATTTGTTAGCTTCGCTCGTCCTCCAGTACTATCTTATGCTGGTGGCGATATTACAGACTCAATCACTAACAGACCTGCTGGATGTAGCTATCAGTGGTTACTATCTGGCAGCCCGGTTACTGGACCAAACTCAAGCACATACGCTAGTGCACCTGCTGGAAGTTTTCAGTTAGTCGTAACATATCCTAATGGCACAAAAGACACTTCTCTGAATACTGTATTGCCTGTTAAATTATCTCAATTTAATGGAAAGAATATCGAAAATGCCAACCAACTTAACTGGTCAACATCGGTTGAAACAAACACTAATAATTTTGAGATAGAAAGAAGTGAAAATGGAAGAGACTTTATTTCTATTGGTAAACAAAAAGCAATGGGTAATAGTTCTATTACTCAAAACTATTCATTTATTGATGCAAATATTAATGGCAAATCAACATTATCATATCGCTTGAAAATAAATGACAACAATGGTGCTTACACCTACTCAAGTGTAATTACAATCACTAAAAATGTAAAGGGCGGTGTTAATCTTTATCCAAATCCATCAAAAGGAAATATTTACATAACAGGAGAGAAAATGCAGCAAATTGTAATTACTGATATACTTGGAAAAACTGTTTTAGTTAAAGAATTAGGTTTAACGAATAGCACATTGGTGAATACAACATCTTTTGCAAAAGGTTTCTATAGTGTAACCGTGAAAACAGTTAATAGTTCAGAAATCATTAAATTTTTAGTTGACTAATTATAATAATTACTTTAAAATAAAAGAAAGGGCTGCTTTTCTAAGCAGCCCTTTCTTTTATACGCCCATAAAAAAATATAATACTAAGTGTATTTGTATGAAACTAGCATATTGTTCAGCACCACAAGTATTAATTTAATTGTTGTAAAATGGATGGACAATATTTGAAGAGTTGTATGACATTTTTCTCATCATTTCATTTCTTATATTATTTTTAACATTCTTCTGCTTATTCTTGCAAAATATTGTAAATGTATATTTCGTTTATAAAAAAGTTTTACTAAATATTTCATCCAATGAAGCGATTATTGCTTCTTACTTTTTTTATTTTTTTGTTGTTACCTAACATTTTTGGGCAATATTATGTACGTGGTGTTGTGCGAGACGAGAAAGGAACCCCCTTATCAGAAGTACGGATCAAATTGTTTTCCACTGGCAGGTTTCCTTATACGAATGGTGGAGATGGCAGCTTTGGTTTTTCTACTCGTTTGGCAGTTGATACAATGTATTTAAATCTAGATGGATACGAACCCAACAAAGTGGTTTTGTACAACAATAAATATACTGTAATAACAATGAAACTGCTGAATGAAATAGCAGTTACACGTAAAAATAGTTTAGCATCTAAAACAAAGGATTTAGATGTAGAAAAAGTTAGCCTTTTTGATGGTGCAGGAGAAAGCTATACTACTTTAATAGAAAATGAATTTATTAAATCTTCAGCAAATCCCGAGACCGGATTTGCATTGAACGTAGATCGAGCTGCATATAGCAATGTTAGAAGATTTATCAATAATGGCATCTATGTTCCCACAGACGCTGTGAGGATTGAAGAAATGTTAAATTACTTTGACTTTAAAGATAGTCTTGACCCAGAACCCAAAAAAGTAAATTGCAAAACATATTTATCAACCTGCCCTTGGAACAGTAATAATAATCTACTATTTGTTAATACAAATTTTCCAAAAATAAATTTAGACAGTGTTCCTGCGAGTAATCTTGTTTTTTTAATGGATGTTTCTGGTTCAATGGAAAGACCCAACCGATTGCCCTTATTGCAAGCAGCTTTTAAGATGCTTGTAGATAATTTAAGAGATAAAGATAAAGTGGCCATTGTAACATATGGTGGCGGTGTAGATGTGATACTTCCAGCAACAAGTGGTGGCAATAAAAAACACATTAAAAACATTATTGATTCTATGGAAGCAGCAGGCGATACCCCTGGTGCTGGTGCTATAAAAATAGCTTATTCTGTAGCTAAACAATCGTTTATTCCAGGTGGAAACAACAGAGTGATTCTGGCAACAGATGGAGACTTTAATGTGGGTCAAACAACAGATAAAGAGCTTGAAGATATTATAACCATTCAAAAAAACAGTGGTATTTATTTAACTTGCATCGGTGTAGGAATGGGTAATTATAAAGACAGTAAGTTAGAAACATTAGCAAAAAAAGGCAATGGCAACTTTGCATATTTAGATAATATTCAGGAAGCTGAAAAAGTGTTGGTGAAAGAATTTACAAAAACAGTGTATGCTGTAGCAAAAGATGCATTTATTAATATAAAATTTAATCCCAATGCTGTAAAACAGTATCGCCTAATAGGCTTCGATAATAAAAAAGATGCAGCAACCGATGCAACTAGCACAATGGCTGGAGGAGAAGTTGGCAGTGGGCATGGTGCTATGGCCGTGTTTGAAATTGAACCTACAAAAAATAAATTAGCAAGCAATGAACATTTGGCAGATGTTGTTTTGCAATATAAAAAAGTTCATAGCGATAGTGCAATCACATTGAACACGATAGTACCATCAACTACACCTGTTAAAATAGATTCTGCTAATATGAATCTAAGATTGGCAACAGCTTTATGCATGTATGGCTCTTTGTTAAAAAAGTCGAAATATGCTAAAGGATACGATTTAGACGATATTACAAATCTTATTACTCCGGTTTTAAAAAAAGATAATTATCTGCATCAAGAGTTTTTAGGATTGCTTGAAAAAACAGAGGATATATATCATGTAAATAAGATCAAAAAGAAAAAAAAGAAGAATGTCAAGAAGAAAAAGTAATAGTTAAATCAATTTCTTCCTGATATAAAAATTTAATTTCTATCAGAATCTTTAATGTTGCTGGGTTGTCTCAAAAATCCGAGACAACCTTTTTTTTCTTATAGGTAATGTGCCAAATTTTCGTATAAAAAAGGATTCTTGCATTTTTTTTAAGGCATCTCATTAAGCGTTTTTACTATTCATTAACCTAAGATTAGTTTTAAGTACATAACATTGTTTTACTGCAAAAGATGCTGGTAAAATCAATTCAAATAGTTATAAAAAAAATAGACAAATAAAACCTTTCACTTAAAAATAGATATATTCTACCGAATATTTTAATTCCCCCCCCAAAAAAAAAATAAATTGCAATTCAAAATTTAGGCGGATGCTAAATGAAGAATTATTAGAGCGAACAATTACCTTGAAAGATGTACAAAGACTTTATAAACTGATAGGTCAAACTGATTTTATTGATTTATTATTATCAAGTGAAATAGAAAAAATTGTTATCAAAAAAAAATTTCAAACCAATGAAACCTTTGAAAGTATTGGAAAGTTAATTGGTATGTCTAAAATTCAAACTATAAGAGTTTATGAAAAAGCAATTCGAAGAATCAAACAGCAAATAAGGAAGTTTATTAACTTCTACATTTTAACGAAAAGCAATAAAAATCATCTTCCCCAAAAAACAATTCAAGAGTATGAAAATACAGAACCTAACCCAAAAGCTACAAGTCAGATCGATGTCCAAAATATTGTATTGTCTAACATTTTAGAAAGTAATATTAAGTGGGTTAACACTTTAAAGAATAATGGCATCTACAGTATTGGAGATCTCATAAAATACTCAAGAAAAGAGTTATTACTATTACAATATATGGGTGTGCACAGTATCCAAGAAATTGAATTTCTTTTAAATCATTATAATTTAAAACTTGCCAGTAAATAGGCGTCACATTTTTATTCTGACACTCAACAAGAGCTTATTACGAAATATTGATAAGCTCTTAATTCCAAAAAATTATGAACGAAAATATCAAAACTCAAAATTTGAAAGCGATGAGCCAAATACTTTGTAATGAAAAGCTCTTTACAGTATTAGGAATCAGTGAAAAAACCAAGCATTTATTAAATATGCGTTGGAAAGAAAATATGTTTTTTGCCCAAATAGCTGCCCAATACAATGTGTCCCAACAGAGGGCAAGGGTTTTGTATTTGCGAAGCCTTAGTGAACTTAATAAGCAGCTAAATGCTAGTGCCAGACAGTTGGAAAGCATCAATACTTTTCAATCAGAAAAAGCCACAAATAAAAAAATAAATATTCTACCCGAATCAACACTTATTTCCGATTTAAGTTATAACCGCCCCAAGGTGATAAATCTTCTTAATTCAAAAAACATATTTACAATAGCTGATATTTTAGAATTCTCGAAAAAGGATTTATTATGCATAAGAGGTCTAGGCGTTAAATCTGTTTGGGAACTTAAAAATTTGTTATTTGAACACGGCTACAACTTAAGAGAATATTAATGAAAAATAATATATCAAGAAAAGGTATCCGCATTCGATTTTTAGCTGGATTACTAGCTTTAGAATTTTCTTTATTGTATGACTTTGAAGAAAAATTGTATAGTATTTTGCTACTAAGTTTAGCAATGTATTACTTTACTTGTTGTGTTTTTAAATTCAGTCCTTTTTACTCATTAATTAGATTAAATCGTCAAGAAAAATATATAATTGAGCAACATTAAAATTGATAACATACGTTTAGCTATAGAGCCTTTAAGGCAACACATATACATCATAAAGTATTTGCAGCAATTACCACTATTGAAGATTTAAGGGTTATTATGCAATATCATGTGTTTGCTGTTTGGGATTTTATGTCTTTATTAAAAACGCTACAGAAAAATCTAACATGCACTGAAGTGCCTTGGTTCCCCCAAGGGGATGCAGAAATCAGATACTTAATTAATGAAATAGTTATTGGTGAAGAATCTGATATAGATAATTGTGGCAATAGAAAAAGTCATTTTGAGATATATCTGGATGCAATGAAACAATGCGGAGCCGATACAAATCAGATTGAAAAATTTATAACATCCTTAAAATTAAAAAAGAATTTAAAGATTGCCTATACAGACTCACTTGCACCTATTGAAGCAAGTGAATTTGTTGATTTTACTTTCAATATTATAAAAAGCAATAAAATACATTTACAAGCAGCTGTATTTACATTTGGCCGTGAGGACCTAATTTCAGGAATGTTTGTTTCATTAATTAATGATATTCATAAAAACTTCCCAAACAGTGTTTCTATCTTTAAATATTATCTAGA
>CANGOT010000125.1 GCA_947455425.1 Chitinophagaceae bacterium
CTTCTTGGTGCATCACTGCTCATCACTTTTGTAATCTCAATTTTTGTTTCATCAAAGTTCAAATTCATATCAGCGGCTCTGATGGCCATTGTTGTAATCATACAACTACCCAATGAAGTAGCTAATAAGTCTGTTGGCGAAAAACGCTCCCCTCTTCCCATATTATCAATGGGTGCATCATTTTCAATAACAGTCCCACTTTGTAAATGTGTTAATTCTGTTCTTAAATTTCCTTTGTAAACAACTGTTGATGTCATAACTCTATAAATTTGCCCTAAATTTACATCTCAAATTTTATTTAGTGAAGAAGATTATTTTATACTTACTTTTTTTAGTTCCTCTTTTGTCTATTTCTCAGACTAAAGAAAAAAAAGAAACAAGAAAAGAACGCATTGCTAAAGAACAAGAGAAAACAAAAAAGCTTCAAAAAGATGCTGAAGAAGGTGCTATTATTTTCAATAAACAATCATCTTTTCATATAACACTTCGATCAGATGGTTATGGAATTACTTACGAACACGGTAAATTTAAAAAAGTAAATAAAACTAATTTATGGTGGGTGAGTTTAGGTGAAAGAAAAGATACAAAGGAAGAAAAAAACTTATCATTCATTTCCCAACAAACTGGTGTTGGAAACTCATTTATATACGGCAAGCAAAACAATTTTTATATGCTGAATATTGGCTTTGGACAACAAAGGCAATTAGGCGGTAAAGGTGGAAAAAATGGCATTTCTATTTCTGCAATTTATGGCGGTGGATTATCCATTGGAATGTTAAAACCTTATTACTTAGATGTTCTTGATAGTTCAAGATCTTATATAGAAACGATAAAATATCAGGAAAAAAATGATAGTCGTTTTTTAGACAACAACTACATAGTTGGTGCTGCTGCATTTGGAAAAGGTTATGGAGAAATGAAATTCGTACCTGGCTTTTTTACCAAAGCTGCTTTGCGATTTGATTATGGAAAATTTAATGATATTATATCTGCATTAGAAATTGGTATAAATGCAGAGTTTTACACACAAAAAATGCCCACTATGATAGAAAATAAAACTAAGAATTTTTTTGTGAGTGGGTACGTTTCAATAATTTTTGGTTCAAGAAAATAAGAAAAATAAGAATTTTAATAATGCAAGAACTTCCAATCGTACAAAATATTCCATCAGATTCAAAACTTAAAAAACCAAATTGGCTTCGTGTAAAACTGCCTATAGGTGAGAGTTATAAGCATGTCCGTGGTTTGGTTGATAAACATAAATTACATACAATTTGCGAAAGTGGCAATTGCCCTAATATGGGTGAGTGTTGGGGCGAGGGCACTGCCACCTTTATGATTTTAGGTAACATATGTACAAGAAGTTGCAGGTTTTGTGCCGTTGCAACAGGCAGACCAGAACCAATAGATTGGGACGAGCCACAACGTGTGGCAGAAGCCATTAATTTAATGAGAGTAAAACATGCAGTCATTACTTCTGTTGATAGAGACGAACAACCAGATGGTGGTAGTACTATTTGGTATAATACTATCAAAGCTGTGAAGGCATTGAATCCTGAGACAACACTTGAAACTTTAATCCCAGATTTTAGAGGAATTGTAGAACAAATTGACAGAGTGAGTGACGCCGCTCCTGAAGTAGTGAGCCACAATATGGAAACTGTAGAAAGGATGACAAAAAAAATAAGGGTACAGGCCAAATACCACAGAAGTTTATTTGTGCTTGAACGTTTAAAACAAGGTGGCATGAGAACAAAAACAGGCATTATGCTTGGCATTGGCGAAACTAAAGATGAAGTTGTTGAAACGATGAAACACTTAGTTAATGTTGGATGCGATGTGTTAACACTTGGCCAATATTTACAACCAACTCCAAAACATGCACCAGTAGAACGTTTTGTTCATCCCGATGAATTTGCAGAACTAAAAGATATTGGTTATAACTTAGGTTTTGATTATGTTGAAAGTGGTCCTTTGGTTAGAAGTTCGTATCACAGCGAAAAACACATTATCCAAGGATGGGGAAGAGAAAAATGGTTACAAGAAAAAAATAATATAATATGAACGAATTAATAGAAAAACTAGTTAAAGAAGCAAACATTACTCCTGAGCAGGCAGCAAAAGCTATTGAAGCATTGGCAAGTTATGTAAAAGAAAAGTATCCAATGCTTGGTGGTGCGGTAGATAATTTATTTGGGGTTAGATAAAACTACGCTCCCTTTAACATTATTAACTCTAATTTTAGTAAGGCAGCTACTGCAATCGCATCAGTAATTTCACCATCTGCAACCATTTTAAATGCTTGTTGTAATGGTATTTTTTGTATTGTTAATTGTTCCGTTTCTTCGGGTGCTGCTTGTAATTGAGTGAGTTCTTTTGCTATAAATACAATACTCTTTTCATCACTCACAGAATTCGATAAATACATTGTAAATAATTGCTCCCAATGATTGGCCACTAAACCTGTTTCTTCCAACAATTCTCTCTTAGCTGCTTCTAGAGGCTCTTCATCAGTTGGGCAACCTCCTTCGGGAATTTCCCAACTATAAATACCTAATGGAAATCTATGCTGACCCACAAGCCAGGTATTTCCCTCATCATCCATTGGGATAATTCCAATGGCAATATTTTTAAAGTGTACTTTCCCATAAACACCTTCTCCTCCATTTGGATTAATAACATTATAATGATGAAGGCTTATCCATTTATTATCGTAGACTAACTTCTCATCTATTACCTTCCAAGTATTATTTTGCATTGAATATTTTTTTGCTCAAATTGAACGATAAACTAAAACTTGGGACATCTTACATTCTTCTCTCCACTGCCCATATTACCATAAATGCCATTCCACAAAATAGATAACTCGTAAGCACTTCTATAATTGCTATAACTAGTTAAACTTGAAACTGTAGCATCATAATTAAAGTTCAACTGCAAATTCCCAAGTTGATACCCAACAGATGGTATAGCTGCATCTTTATTTCTATAATGAACCCCAAATAACAACTGACTATTACCACCTTCGCCACTTAAATTAAACTGTCCGTTAAAGCCAATAACAGTTTCTTCTGCAGTGTTCATTTTGCTATAATAAGCATGAGGATTTAAAATTACAAAATCGCTCATTTTTATGCTTGCATTCACAAAAAAGTTAAAGCGTCTGCTCAATGTTGCGTCAACACTGTTTGGGGCAAAAAAAGTTTCCTGAGGTGTATTTAAATGCATCATACTGATACCGCCATTCAAATAAAAATTATCATTCGCAAACCAAGTATAATTAATACCAGCATTCATATCAAAATACGATGCATTATTTGTAACAAAAGGTTCATTATTGGGTACATCAATATCAAAAAAGTTACCATTCCATTGCTGGTCAAAAGTTAGTTTGTTATAATCAACTCGCTTTTGAACCATTCCCCCACTAAACCCAAAACTAATTAAATTATTGTCATCAATCATCTGATGATAGGCAACATTTAAGTAAGTTTTTGTAGAAGTTAAGTTCCCCGTTCCTGCCACATCATTTAGCAAAACTGCACCCACACCAATCCATCCATTTTCAAATTTATTTTTAAATAATTGAGCATCTCCCCAGGCACTAAAAGTTTTATACGGAACATTAGTAGCTGCCCATTGGTTTCTACTATTTAAGCCAATTCTAAAATCATATTCTGGCGAAAACCCAGTATTTGCAGGGTTTACAAGCAATGGAGCATTGTTATACTGGGAAAAATGCAAGTCTTGAGAGAAAAGCTTGCAAGTAGTAATTAACAGGTAGCAGGAAGTTAACAAAAACAACTTCGTTGCCATTTTGTTCTTTATGATACCAGCATTTGCACATGCATGCAGCTGTTGTTGCGTCGCACACTTCAGCAACAGTATATCTATAAAGCTATTTTTTAGTATTTCTTTTAATCTTTTCAATTTTATTAATCTATTGCTTTTCTTAAATCCATAACTAGTTTTAACGAAGCAAGGTAATATCTCCAGTTCTAGTAGCTTTTTTATCGTCGTAAAATTCTACAACTAAGGTATAATGATATACATCCTGTGGTTGTATTTCTCCTTTATATCTTCCATCCCATCCTTCATTCACATCATTGCTACTATACATCAAAGTTCCCCATCTGTTATAAATATTCCAACTAATTTTTTTAATAGCATATCCTCTCACAAAAATCTTATCGTTAATCCCATTACCATTGGGTGAAAAAGCACTAGGCACATCAAACAATGGATTTACTTTTGCCTGAATATCGGTGCAAAAAGTATCAGTACATCCAAAAATATTAGCCACTTTTAAACAAGCATGATAGAGATTATTAACCATATATAAATGACTAATATTTTGATTAATATTGGTCGTTTTAATAGAGTCGCCATCACCAAAAGTCCACAAATAATTTACAGCTCCTGTTGATTTATTAGTAAAGTTCACTGGCTTATTAACCTTTGGAGGTTTAGGATTATAAGTAAAAAATGCTGTTGGAGAAATACTAATTGCCATTGTATGACTGAGACTATCGGCCTTATTACAACTTGAACTATCTTTAACAACAAGCTTTATAGTGTAATTACCAGAAGTTGCATATAAATGCTGAGGGGTATTACCAACTGCAGTGCTACCATCACCAAAATACCAGGTAGCATCTCCTCCAGTAGATGAATTGGTGAATTGTATTGGGCTAGACAAACAACCTGTTGTAGGTGGCGTAAACTGTGCCTTTATATTGGCAATAATATTCAATTTAAAAAAAACTGTATCGGGCGTATTGCAATAATTGGTATCTACTAAAGCCATCCAACCATTGTAAATACCTGGGGCAGGATATGGATTTGTTATCGTACCAAAACCCATTACTTTACTTGGCGACCCATCTCCAAAGTTTATGATAAAAGAGCTCTTTCCAAAAGGTTTTAAAGGTGGAGCAATAGAACTTGTATTATCGAATTGATAAGTATTAGAGTAACAATCTCCAACTTTTTTATAAGTAAGTTTAAGTGTGGCACTATCACTTCTTATTCTCATTGTTTTATAGGATGTATCAACAATATTGCAAGTTGAAGAATCTACAGAAATTAATCTCACTGTGTACTTCCCAACATTATTATAAATATGTGAAGAGTTAGGTGTTGTAGTAACCACATCAGGACTTCCATCACCAAAGTTCCAGGTATATTGTATGCCTTCAGCAATAGTATCTGTAAACTTTATCAATAATGGCACACAACCCGAAGTGTCGCCTTGTACGCCACGAATTGAAGAGCGAACTCCAGCACCAATTCCTGCTAAATTAAATGCAATTTTTATAGCTGCTAAATTGCAATTTGTAGACCCGTTGGTAGTAGCATAAGCACCAGGTGTTGTAGGAAAAATATTATTGGGGCCGCCACAATTAGCACATAAACTCTGATAAATAATACCATCTTTATCAAACCTACTTGTACCGCCGTCAACATGCTCTCCAGATTGTCCACCCTTTTGTCCAAAATAATCGCCATACAACTGCGATTTTGCCGCTCTTTCTAAAACAAAAAAGTAAAAGTCGTTCCCATCGGTAGTTTTTTGCAAGGCATTTGCTGTAATTGGTAAACCAGCAGTACCACTATTTTGATAGCTAAATTCTGTATTAATAGAACCACCCCAACCCGAAACATAAACGTTATCGCATCTATCAACAAGAAAAGCAGTTGGAGAAATATTGGGAGCGGGTGAAACAGTACCGAAGGTTGTAGAATAAACATAATTACTTAAATCGGGTTGCAACTTTGCAATAAATTGTTTCGCAAAAGGTGAGTTGTAAATAGCATTAACTATAGGCCAAGTACCGGTTGTGGTTCCCATAATGTATGGAAACGCATTTTTGTCAAACTGAATACCGTATAGGTTTTCAGCTCCAGAAGTTCCCATATAGCAGGATTTCAACAACTGCGATGTATTGCCATCAATAATTGAAACAAAACCATCACATTCGCCCCCCTGAAAACTACTATGCAGAACATTTGTTTTATCCCCTGGAAAATCATTACTTGCAGTTCCTCCAGCGATATAAATGTTTTTGTTATTAGGATTAATGGCTAACACAAAAGCTGCATCATCATCACTACCGCCTAAATAGCTGCTTGTAATGATCGTACTTAAATCATTTGTTGCTTTAATAAAAACCGCATCTTGCTTACGAGTTGTTACAGCATTTGCACTTCCATTTGTTGTTTGAAAGGCATTCGGTGTAACAAAAAAATCTAATGATTGCGTACAAGAGGCCAATAAAATATTCCCTACTCCATCAACAATCACTTCACTTCTTGCATCATCTCCATAATTTCTGTTTAAGGATAAAGTGCCGTTTGGTTTGGCGTACTTGGGTTTTATATTCATACCATCATCACCAGTGCCCCCAATTTTAATAGAGGATATGATATTACCCAAACTATTCAACTTAGTTAAAATAATATCTCTACCACCACATGGCCCAACATTAGCAAGTGTTGTGGGATAGTTTGTAGAGTTTGTTCTTCCGGCAATAATAACGTTTCCATTAGCATCAACGACTAAACTATGTGGTTGCTCATTACCAGTACTGCCGCCAATATAAGTGGCAAACAATCTGGTATTTCCCAGTGAATTAAATTTTATAATTCCAATATCACTTCCTATGTAGCTTTCATCATTGTCGGTAAATCCACCCTGATAAGTTGACCCATTTGAAACAGGGAATCCACCACCAAAAACGATTCCTCCTGCATATAGATTTCCGGAAACATCATAAGTTGCTGTAAAACCCCAATTATCTGAAGTACTTCCTGTAAAGGTTGCAAACACTTTTATCGGATCAATAATTAATGGCAATGTTTTATCATAGTCTTCAATATTGAAGGTTATGATATTGTTTTTTAAACGATAGCTACAATCAATTGTTTTTTTACCGTTTGTTGAAGGTTGAAATGTGTAGGGTGAGAGTTCTTTTTCTTCTGTTACAGATGTTTTAATTACTAA
>CANGOT010000126.1 GCA_947455425.1 Chitinophagaceae bacterium
ATTGAAATGATAGTCTTTGCGAGAATTAGGCCCCCCAACAATCATTACAATAAAATCTCCAGTTTGTTGATAGAGATTATAATTTCCAACAGGTGGTTTTAATAAATCCCTGTTTTCATCAATCCATTTTTTTAGGTTAAAAGGTTGTGTAACTGGCATATCGTTTTTTGTTTATGTTATGTTGTTTACTGTTTATGGTTTACAGTTGTTGTTCGCAAAAGTATTTAATTAGCAATAACAATACACTTTTAACTGTAAACTGTAAACCATAAACAATAAATACAAACTGTAAAGCATAAACCAAATAACTTTATTTTCGCCGCCATGAATTTGTCATTAGAAAATAAAACAGCAGTAGTATGTGGAAGCACTCAAGGTATTGGACTTGCATCTGCTATTGAGCTTGCCAATCTTGGTGCAACTTGCATTTTAATGGCTCGTAATGAAGCCGCATTACAAGAAGCTATTAAACAATTAAACACATCATTTAATCAACAACACAGTTATCTGATAGCAGATTTTGACAAGCCAGAAACTGTTAAAGCTTCTATAGAGAAGTTTGTTGAAAATAATGTTGTTCATATTCTTGTCAACAATTCTGGTGGGCCTGCATCTGGCCCTATCACTACAGCAAGTGAAGATGAGTTTTTAAACACATTCAATCGTCATTTAGTCTGTAATCACATTCTTGCTAAAGCTGTTATTCCATCCATGAAAGCTGCTGGATATGGAAGAATTATAAATGTTATTTCAACATCTGTGAAAATTCCTCTACCCAATTTAGGAGTATCAAATACCATTCGTGGAGCTGTTGCAAGCTGGAGCAAAACAATGGCAAATGAACTAGGGCAATTTAATATTACTGTAAACAATGTTTTACCAGGTGCTACTGCTACCAATCGTTTGAAAGGAATTATAGAAGTTAATTCAGGGAAGAAAAATAAAACAGTTGATGAAATTGAAGAAGAAATGAAAAGAGAAATTCCCATGAAACGTTTTGCAGAACCGAATGAAATTGCTAATGCTGTTGCATTTTTGGCTTCACCAGCTGCGTCTTATATTAATGGAGTTAGTATTGCAGTTGATGGCGGAAGAACAGGGGCTTTATAGTTTACAATTTATGGTTTACAGTTGTTAATTTACGATTATGCCTACAATACAAAAGATTGAAGAATTAGAAATTTGGCAATTAGCAAGAAGCTTTTCAAAAGAAATATTTGAATTAACTCATACTGGAAAACTATCAAAGGACTTTTCACTAAAAGATCAAATGAATCGTTCATCTGGTTCAATAATGGATAATATTGCAGAAGGATTTGGTAGAGGAGGTAGATTAGAATTTATTCAATTTCTTACAATCTCAACTGGCTCTTCAGATGAATTAAAATCACAACTATATCGTTGTTTAGATAGAGATTATTTAACACAAGAAGAGTTTGAAAACTATTATAACAAACTTCAGACATTTCACAAAAAGATGAATGCTTTTGTTTTTTATTTGAATAAAAGTGCGGTTAAAGGACAGAAATTTAAAGATCGAGTTAATACTCCCAAACCGTAAACCATAAACTGTAAACAAATGAACTTCTTAGAAAATTATATCGGAGGTGAACTTTTAAAACCATTATCAGGAAAATATATTGATTGCATCAACCCTGCAACAGCGGAGGTATTTGCACAAATTCCTGATAGTACAGAACAAGATATTGAACTTGCAGTAAATGCTGCAAAAAAAGCATTTACAAGCTGGAGTAAAACAACAACTGAAGAACGTTTTAAAATCCTAAATCGCATTGCAGATTTAATAGATGGAAATCTCGAAGAGTTGGCACTAGCAGAAACAAATGATAATGGAAAGCCATTGTGGTTGAGTAAAATGGTGGATATACCAAGAGCCTCTAGCAACTTCAAATTTTTTGCAACAGGTATTATGCACTTTGCTGCGGAAAGCCATAGCATGACTGATAAAGCTATTAATTACACATTAAGAAATCCTATTGGAATTGTTGGTTGTATATCTCCTTGGAATTTGCCTTTATATCTTTTTACGTGGAAAATTGCACCTGCACTTGCAGCTGGAAATTGTGTGATAGCAAAGCCTTCGGAAGTTACACCATTAACTTCTTATCTGCTTTCTAAAATTTGTATGGAAGCTGGCTTGCCTGCAGGCGTATTAAATATTGTTCACGGCAATGGGCCAAATTGTGGCGAAGCAATTGTAAAACATAAAGATATAAAAGCCATTAGTTTTACTGGTAGCACAAGAGCTGGTGAACGTATTGCAAGTATTGCTGCTCCTATGTTTAAGAAATTATCACTGGAACTTGGAGGCAAAAATCCTAACATCATTTTTGCTGATTGCGATTGGGACAAAATGATGAAGACAACAATCCAGTCTTCATTTAGCAATCAAGGACAAATATGTTTATGTGGCAGCAGAATTTTGATTGAAGAAAGTATTTACGAGAAATTTAAAACAGCGTTTGTTGAGAAAGCAAAAGCATTAAAAGTAGGCGATCCTTTGGATGCAACATCAAAACAAGGTGCTGTTGTTAGTAGCGTTCATTTTGATAAAGTGATGGGCTGTATTGAATTGGCGAAAGAAGAAGGTGGAACTATTTTATGCGGTGGTAATGCTGTGAAAATGGAGGGTAGATGTGAAAATGGGTATTTCATAGAACCTACTGTAATTGAGGGTTTGGGACCAAATTGTAAAACAAATATGGAAGAAATTTTTGGTCCGGTAGTAACACTACAATCTTTTAAAACAGAAGAGGAGGCTTTACAATTAGCGAACACAAGTCACTATGGTTTAGCTGCCACTATTTGGACTCAAGATATATCGAAAGCAAATCGTGTAGCATCAAAAGTTGAAAGTGGCATCATATGGATTAACTGTTGGTTGTTACGAGATTTGCGAACCGCCTTTGGTGGCATGAAAAATAGTGGCGTTGGGCGTGAAGGTGGTTGGGAGGCATTGAGATTTTTTACAGAAACGAAAAATGTTTGTATAGAAATATAATTTATGAGTGAAATAATAAATACAACAAACGCTGCTAAGCCACTTGGGGCTTATCCACATGCTCGTAGAGTTGGAAATCTGCTTTTCTTATCTGGTATAGGCTCTAGGTCTTCTATCGATAATAAAATTCCAGGGCTTGAACTCGACGAAAATGGCAATATTTTAAAATATGATATTGCAGCAGAAACACATCAAGTGATGGCAAATGTGAAAGCAGTGTTAGAAGCAAGTGGCAGTAGTTGGGATAAAATTGTTGATGTTACAGTCTTCTTAACCAATATGAAAAAAGACTTTCCAACTTATAATAAAATTTATGCAGAATACTTTAGCGATGTGCAAGCTTGCAGAACAACTGTAGAGGTTAAAAGCCTGCCAACGCCTATTGCCATTGAGTTAAAAGTGATTGCTGTAATATAAGTTTACAGTTTATAGTTTACAATTATTCAAACTATAGACTGTAAACCATAAACTAAAAATTATGAACTTTCAAAATACACAAGAATTCGCAAAACAATTAGATGCTCAAGATGAATTAAAACATTTTAGAGACTTGTTTTATATTCCAATGATGCATGGTAAAGAGTGTGTTTATTTTACAGGCAACTCTTTAGGCTTGCAACCAAAATCAACACAGGATTATGTTTTAAATGAACTTGAAGATTGGGCAAGCCTTGGAGTAGAAGGACATTTTCATGCCCGCAATCCTTGGATGCCTTACCATGAAATATTTCCACAACAATTATCTAAAGTCGTTGGATGTTTGCCTAATGAAGTAGTCGTAATGAATCAATTGACGGTTAATCTTCACTTACTTATGGTTAGTTTTTATCGTCCAACAAAAACAAAATATAAAATTATTTGCGAAGCCAAAGCTTTTCCAAGCGATCAATACGCATTAGAATCACAAGTTAAATTTCATGGTTTTAATTATGATGATGCAGTGATAGAAATTGCTCCAAGAGCTAATGAGCACTGCATTAGAACAGAAGATATTCTTGCTGCCATTGAAGAACATAAAGACAGTTTAGCATTAGTAATGTTTGGTGGTGTAAACTACTATACGGGTCAGGTATTTGATATGAAAACTATTACTGCTGCATCTCACAAAGTTGGGGTTTTATGTGGTTTTGATTTAGCACATGCAGCGGGAAATATAGAATTGCATTTACACGATTGGGGTGTTGATTTTGCTTGTTGGTGTAGTTATAAATATTTAAACAGTGGTCCAGGAGGGGTTAGTGGTGTTTACATTCACGAGAAACATGCAAGCAACACAGACTTACAAAGATTTGCTGGTTGGTGGGGTTATGAAAAAGAAACCAGATTTAAAATGAACAAAGGTTTTAAAGCTATTCCAACTGCCGAAGGTTGGCAATTAAGCAATGCCCCTATCCTATCAATGGCTGCACACAAAGCTGCATTAGATATTGTTGAAGAAGCAGCAATGGCAAGGCTTTTAGCGAAGGGTAATATGTTATCCAATTATTTATTATTCATTATTGATGAAATAAATACCAATCAGAATATTGAAGTAATTACACCAAGAAATGAAACCCAAAAAGGATGTCAGGTTTCTATGCTTATGAAACAAAATGGCAAACAATTTTTCGACAAGCTAACCCAAAATGGTGTTATTGCAGATTGGCGAGAACCGAATGTAATTCGTATTGCTCCTGTGCCATTATATAACAGCTTTGAAGATGTATGGAAGTTTGGAGAAATAATGAAATCCAATATGGTATCCACTACATAAAGTTTGTCAATCTCACATTTTAGTGATCATCATCACAAAATTGAATTTATACTTTACTAAATAAAGTTTCTCAAAAGTTTCTACTTTGTATCGAGCAACCAGAGATTCATGCTAGTTTAACTAGCATCGATCATACATTGAATATTGTAATTCTTCTATGAAATTGTGTAACAATAAACACAGTTCTTCAACTCACTTTTGCTGCTCATAAATGTTATAAACCTATTATAACATTACATTATTAAATTATTAAAAAATAGAAATGAAAAAAACAATGTTTAATTATGCTATAACTATGTTTATAGCAACAGCTGCTATTGTAAGTTGTAAATCACCCGAAGATAAAGTTGCCGATGCACAAGCAAGTGTTGTTGATGCAAAAAAAGATTTAAAAGAAGTTCAGCATGATTCTATCGTTGCAGCAGCAAAATCAGCAACAGCAGATGAATGGAAAATGTTTAAAAATGATGCCGAAGCTACCATCAAAAACAATGAAATCCGTATTCAGGATTTAAAAGCTAAAATGAAAAAAGCTGATAAGGCTACAACAGACATGTATGCCCAAAAACTAGAAACATATGAGCAACAAAATCAGGCTTTGAAAACAAAAATTGCTGATTATGATAAAAATCACAGTGATTGGGAAACTTTTAAGAAAGAGTTTAATAAAAGTGTGAATGATTTGGGGCAGTCATTGAAAGACTTTACTATCAAAGATAAATAACTTTTACATCTTATAAAATTCAAAAAAGGCAGGTTGCACAATCCTGCCTTTTTTAATACAAAAAACATTATTAATATTGAAAAGTACCTATAGAAATATTGAACGAATTTTTGAAAAAATTGTATCCTTTATCACTGCTGCATTAGGCAATTCCATTGCTTTTATTGTTGCTTTAACTATGATAATATTTTGGTTAGGTAATAAACAATTTCGCTCTCAAGGCATATACGATTCGCTGAGAGATTTTATTCAAGCCATTACCTTTTTAAGTTTATTTATTATCCAAAAAGCATTTAACAGATTTGCTGGTTCTATGCATTTAAAAATAAATGAACTGGTCGCTTCTAATGATTCTGCAAACAATGCTTTAATTAGTATTGAAGAAAAAACAGAACATGAAATATCTATCTTATCTAAAGAATACACAGAACTGGCAGAACAAGCAAAAAATGATTCTGAAAAAGCTGAAAACATAAACAACCAATAACTGAATAATTAAAAACTTACTATGATAGCTGAAATTAAGTATAAATCAGATTAGAAATGTATTCTAATAAACTTACCCTCATTATCAGTCACCTCATCCTCAAACTCAATAAGTATTTAATTATCACTATCTAATCAAGTTTACAGATCCTTTTCTATTTAAAACAGTTCCATCCTGCAATGTAATTTGAGCAACATAAATATACACACCAGTTGGCTGTAATTTACCGTTTGATGTTCCATTCCAGCCCAAGCTTTGACCATTAGAAGTAAATACCATTTCGCCCCATTGGTTATAAACATTCATTTTTAAAGATGTTATTGATGCTCCATAAACATATAAAACATCATTAATACCATCTCCATTTGGCGTAAATGTATTAGGGATATAAACATTTGTGCTAACAGGTTTAATAGTAATGGTTGTTGATGTTGTATCACTACAAACTCCTGAGCCAAAAGTATAAAGAACCTGATATGTTCCAGGTGTACTTGTTGCTAAGTTTACTGACCCATCTGAGCTATTTAATGCAAGCCCATTAGGAGTTGCAGTAAATGCACTGGATGTTAAAACAGAACCTGTAGTTACTGTAACATTTGCAATTCCGGTTGCAAAGAAAGGATTGCCAATGTATGCTATTGAAGCAGATGGAATACTTATAACATTAATATTAGCGACATTGTAAATACTATCGCAACCTTGATAGCTTTTAACAGTATCTTTTATTACCGTAGAGGCCGTATAAGTATTGCCTTTATATATAACACTTCCACATCCACTAACTACATTGTTATTGGTTGCAGGTATTATAGCATTGATATTAATGTTTACTACATTATAAACACTATCACAACCCTGATAACTTTTAACGGTATCTTTTAATACTGTTGATGAAGAATAAGTATTACCATTATATACGATGTCTTTACAACTAGACAAATTCGTAGTATTAGTTGTTGTTACTATAGGATTGATAGTAATGTTCACAACATTATAAACACTATCACAACCCTG
>CANGOT010000127.1 GCA_947455425.1 Chitinophagaceae bacterium
AATAAAATACCAAAAAAAGAATTTAACGACCATTGTTATTACAATTAGTATGCAACAAATTATATTTAATGTAAGCATAGTATTTGTTATGGCTGCAAATATAGATTCATAATAATGCCTCCATAGTTAACTATTCGTTAATTGATTTTGTTATATATTTTCTGCTTAGTTAGTTGGAGTCATAATAACTTTTTCATTTAGAGTTGATATTTTACTTTTTACAACACAATCAATCATTAAACCTAAAAATTAATTATGCACCCTCTTTTGCCTACACAGGAACTCAGAATAATGAATTCATTAATTTTATTTTCACCGATGACAGTAGCTATAGTTATTTTCTTTTAGAAATTTTTCGACTTTAACAGCAGCGTGATGATATGAAGCTTTTAAAGAACTTTCTGTAGTAAGGAAAATTTTTGCCATCTGTTTGTAAGGCATTTCATCAAAATATCTTAAACAAAACACCAACTTTTGCTTTTTAGGTAACTTTTGTATTGCTAGTTGCAACCTCCATTCTAATTTCTTGAAATCAAACCCTTCACTTGCTTTTACTAAATTACAGTAATCTGTAATTTCACTATTTAAACCTAAATAAGTTCGTTTTTTATTTTTTGCAAAGTGTGTAAAAACTTCGTTTGATGCAATTGAATAAAGCCAAGTTTGTAACTTACTTTCTCCTCTAAACTTTTCTATGCCTTGCCAAGCTTTAATAAAAACATTTTGCAAAATATCATCAGCATCTTGATGATGCACTACTAACCTTCTTATAAACCAATATAGTTTTTGTTGATACTTTTCAATGTATTCAGTAACAAAAATATCTTTATTAATAATTTGGTTTTGTAGACTCACAAATATTTCTTTAGACTTACTTTAATTTTATTGTTTTTACTGAATAAGTATTAGCACTAAATACACCAATAGCACCACCATTAATGTTGCTTGTGGGATTGGCTGGTGTGGTTTGACTATTACCTGTTGCCGCTTGGTCTAAGCTAAACCAATAGTTATATACGTTATCATCAATACATTGCATTATTACTTTTACGCTATCTCCACTTTCTAAATCACCATCCCTGTTTAATAGAGGTCTTGTAACTATTTTCCCATCGCTCAAAGCATCATTTTGTACAAAAATATTTTTAACAAGATTGCCATTTCGGTATTCAATGAATCTATAGCTATTGCCTAATCCAACAGGGTCTTGATAAGATGGTTTTATTTGCATAGCATTGTCACCACCAAAGGAAAAATTTTCGGCTGTAATGGTGTCTAAGTTTACATAATTTGGCATAATAGAACTTGCCGTAAATGTGTTACCATTTACTTGAATATTTAGTTTATAGTTGCTTCCATATTTACCCACTAATGATGTGTTAGAATATACGCCTGTAGTAGTTTCTGTGAGTTGATAAATTATATCCAAAGCACCTGTATATTCTGTAATTGTCACTACTGCACCACTAACTCCATTAAAACTGTTATCATCGCTAAAGTTTTTTGTTTGCGAAAGTTTTACTTGTGCTGCAATAGTTGGATTAGTTGATACTTCACCCTCAATAACATATTTCTTACTTTTACTTTCTAAGTCTAAATCAATTACTTTTTCGCAAGATGTTGTTGAGATGATGATTGTAATGATTGAAATGATTAAACTGATTTTATTATGTAGTAATTTCATTTTTTGATATTTTACCCTCAACCTAACCCTCTTCTAATGAGAGGGAAAAGGCAAGAAATTGTTTAAAATTTAAAGTTGTAAGATATTGATTATAGAAACAAATGACATTATTGTAATCACATTCGTGTAGAATTGTTAAGAAATGTTTCTTACCGCTTAGAAAAAACAAAGCAAAAATGGGAATATAAAATTCAGCACAATATGGAAATGGATAAATAAAGCTGTAAAACCATTATATAACTACGATAAGAAAATAGAGCATGATAAATGACTAAACACAATTAACCCCAAACTAGTATTTCTTACAAAAGACTTTTTCATAAACAATATAGAAACGCTTTGCATTACACTAATAAAATCCTTATCAATACAAAGAACAAATATTAACTTCAATATAATGCACAGCTACTAATTTTATAATTAAACTGCATTAGGCATTAAGGAAAATACTTACAATAATTTCATTACAAACAAATCCTTATTACAGCGTAATGATTCTATGCGATGATATTATATGACAACTACATCATATTCATTATTAAAACATCATAGCTTTCATAATAATTTCTTAAAGGCAAAATATTTTTGATGATATAGAAATCTTCTTTATAACGAATTACATAATTAAACTTCGTTTAACATTAGCAAGTTGTTTTAAATTAAATGAAGTGGCTACGATAAAAACGTTTTCAATACCTACTTTCAAGAACTTATCTAAATACCACTTTTTTATATATTCTTTTATTGCAGCAGATGCTATATCTCTTTTCATAGAAATAAAAGAAGTAGGACGATTATTACAAGTATTTACTGGTTTATATATTGAAGCAAATGGAGTGTCATATATTACACAGCTATTTCTTAAAATATAGTCGATAGGAAAATTGTTTTATTTACAATTATGATGTAGTCCCTTGAAGTTAATGTATATATTTTCAATATAGGGTTCATTATTTTGTAACCAATTACAAAGCAACTACCCAATTACTTTTTTACATACATCGTTATCATTTCTTTTATTGCTTCTTAAATAAAAACCATTTGTCGATTGTAATGTTTTATAGATAAAACACACTTTACATCTTATATATAATTATATTTTTTTTACATTGGTTACTATATTCATACAATAGTAAAATAATGACCTGCATTATAATTGTATGATTACTACAATATCACGTGAACTAATAAGGTTTCTCGTGAATTATCTAATAAATGTATTAAGCTAATTGTATCAGGAATTCATTACGATATATAATAATGTATCCGATGTTTCATTATTATAAGTAGCTTTTTGAAATAATAAATATTAATGTGTAAATTATAAACCTAGCCTTTAATGATGTTCTTTACAAATAAAGATTTATTTATACATTGTTGTATAAATAACAATGAAGTTGTTTAACATTTTATTTTTTAAGAAATATAGCTATAATACTTAGCCATAGCATATTCCACCAAGTTATTGTTAGTTTTTCAAATCTTATCAAAATTCATTTGTAAGCACCCATCCAAGCATTTGTTCTTTCTATTTTATATCTATTCAAAATTACTACTGCTGTCTCGTCCTAAAATACTTACCACTTTTTGGAATAATTGTCTTGTTCAATGTTTACAATTTAAATGTTTTTTGTGTAACCCTATTTTAGGAAAAGACAGCATGTTCATACTGGCGACAGCTTTGCAACTGATATTTCATTATTGAAAAGTAGCGACTTAAAGACTGTTAGTAAGAAAAATAAATGGCTGTTTAATTAGAAAGATGAATTTAGCGAACCAGAAAGAGATGTTTATAAATTGACAATTGTAAATAACTCGACAATTATTCAAGGACTTATCAGTTTAGAAATCAAATCAGACCACGTTTATATGCAATTGGTTGAGAGTGCACCTTTCAATAAAGGAAAGAATAAAGTTTATTCAGGAGTTCCAGTCTGCGATAGGTTCACTACAATACTCACAGGCTCTATTGAGCAAGTAAGTTGGCTTGTCTTGTTGATTTTTATTTTTTAACATTTTGTAGTTGTTTTATATGTTTACATATATTTGCTTTTATATAATACTATTTTAGTAATTACATAAAGCAATATAAAGGTAAAAATTATGAACAAACAAGAAATTTTTGAATGTCTCGTATCAGGTAAGCTGATGAACGAGGATGTTCAAAAAGAATTTGTAAAATTGGTAGATGAATATCATGACAAATTCTATGCAGGTCAATTTATTGCAAGGGAAACGGGTGTTAGCAGAAGAGATCTAAGCGTATGGAACAAAGAGGGACTTTTGCTCAATAGGAATGATGAGGAAGATGATGGATGGAAAAAGTATAATTTGATTGAATGCTTCTGGCTAAATATTGTCTGGAAGTTGAAGAAATTTGGTGTAAGCAATACGCAGATTATAGAATATAAAGAAATACTTTTTGATAATAGTGCGAAAGCATATAAAGATAATATCAAAGAAATAGAGCGTACATCCAATTTTCCTGATGCAATAAAACATCAAATATCATCACTTACACAAACATTAAATAATACTGAGGATGATATTATTGAAGATACTTTAAAAGATTATAGTGGTTCATTTGGTATCATTTTAATGTTTGTTTCACTATTCTATTTGAATTACTCATTGATTATTTTAGAGAATGGGGATATTGCCGTCATTAACGTTGGAGAACCCACAAGTGAGATAAGCGAAAAAAATATAACCAAAGTTTTATCACAACTGTGCCAACAGTCATTTATATCAATCAATTTGAAGCAAATCATTGGCAACTTTTTGCAGAATGAAAAGTTGCAAAAGGATAGTGAATTTTACTTTGGTATTCTAAATCATGGGGAGCAGAAATTAATTACTGAAATCAGGAGCAAGAAGCTAAAACAGGTAACTGTTAAAATAAAAGATGGCTCTATTTCCCATATCAAACTTACAAAAAACGACAAACAAAACGAGCTAATAATCAAGCAACTTTCACGGCTTCTAAAAAAAGGCGATTATAAAAAAATAGAAATGGTTGCTGTTGATGGAAAGATTGCTCATTTTGATGAGGAAGATATTATTAAGATGTAATTTAAAACAATAAGGTACTGAAGCTCTCAGACCCATTTTTAAGATAATGAATGTATGGTAGAAGACCAACAAGATTTGCAATTTGAAGTAGCAAATGCAAAAAATTTCGAGGCAGGATGATAAAGAAATAAAAAAAATATCACCTATAAAAGTAACTCTTTACAGCAAAGAAGAGGGTATAAATATTTTGGCAGAAATTATAATAAACAACTTTTTAAAAGATTTTTTAAATGATAAACAACGGACAACCCAGTGAACTTATTCAACAGTTTTCTAAACGTTCAAGAAAAGCGGAATGGAGAACGGGTAATGTTATCATTACCTATTGCCGTGTTAGCAGTGCAGCACAAGAGGATAATACCAGTTTAGAAACACAAAAAGCTGATATCATTGTATATGCTGAGAAAAGAAGTTTAACAGTGAAAAAGTTTTTTGGAGGAAAGGTTGAATCTGCAAAAACGGATGAACGTAAAGAGTTTAAAACAATGCTTGAGTTCATTAAAAAAGATGAAAGCATCAGTGCTATTTTAGTATACTCCTATGAGAGATTTAGCAGAAGTGAGTATGCGATGCAACTGATAATGGATTTAGCTAAAATTGGAGTTAGAGTACTTAGTGTATTACAAGATGTGGATGTGACAACTTCTGCTGGTAAGTTTCAACAGACTATCTTATTTGCTGTTGGCAATTACGACAATGCTATGCGAAGGGATAAATGTGTTAGAGGAATGGTTGAAAATTTACTGAATGGATACTGGGTGGGCAGTCCTCCTTTTGGCTATACCAATCTTAATAAAAAAGAAAAAGCGAAATACCATAACTATGTAATTAATAAGGATGGTGAAATACTAAAATTGGGGTTTAAGTTGAAAGCTGAAGGAAAGCTGAATAATTTGGAAATTGTTCAGAAAATGAGGGCAATGGGAAGTACGATTAATTATAAGAGTTTTGTAAGAATCATCAGCAATCCTTTCTACTGTGGGTTTATCACGCACGGTTTAATAGCAGATAAAGTAGTAAAGGGTCACCATACACCTTTAGTTACCGAAGCACTGTTTATTAAGGCCAATAATGTTGTCATCACAAACCCTCACAAAGGAATAGCAAAGAAGCAGAAGAATACTGAAATACCTTTAAAATCATTTTTGAGAAATGAATTAGATAATGTTCAATTTACTGGATATATAAAAAAGGGGAATTACTATTACAAAACCAGAACTGGGGGTATTGCGATAAATGAAAGGGCTGATGTTGTGAATGGTTTATTTATGGAGGAGCTTAAAAAGTATAGCATAACATCTGATGATATACAATTAATCGAAGAGCAGGTTAAGCATAAAGTGTATGAGAAGCTCAAAGATGAAACACAAGCATCTACATTGTTGAAAAGAAAAATAACCGAGTTAAATGAAAAAATTGAAAAGCTGGAAATAAGGTTCGTAGAAGATGAAATCAACAAAGATTTATTCAAGAAATATACTGCTCAATATTCCTTAGAAAAAGAGGAATTAATGGCTCAACTTCATCGAAAGGAAATAAATAGTTCGAACCTTGAAAAAGCTATTCAAAAAGCAGTAAAAATAGCATCGAAACCCTTGCAAATATGGCTTTCTGCAGATTATGATGATAAACAGAAGTTGCAATACTTGATGTTCCCAGAGGGCTTACTGTATAATAAAGAAAAAAGAGCTGTTCGAACTCCAAGAATCAATAGCTTGTTCGCTCTAATCTCAAGCTCAGCAAGGGTTATAGAGGAAAATAAAAAAGACTACTCTGTTAAAAGTAGCCTTGATTCTCACTTAGTAGAGAGGAAGAGATTCGAACTCTCGAAACAGTTTCCCGTTTACACACTTTCCAGGCGTGCTCCTTCAACCACTCGGACACCTCTCTGTATATTTTAATTACTGACTTTATTCCAATTTTCAACTAATTGATTGATATAAACTCTACTTTTTTGCTTCTTTATTTGCGACTCCCTTCTCACAGCTTCAGAACGAGTTAGGGACATCTCAAAGTAGACAAGTTTTAGCGGTCGTTTAGTTGACGTGTAATTACTAAAACCTTCATTATGCTTCGAGACTCTAATATCTAAATCGTTTGTTTGTCCAACATAGTAACTACCATCTTTTTCACTCTGTAGAATATATACAAAATAATATTCCATTCATTTAACAAAATTAGATAATAATGAACTCTCAAAACAGTTTCTCGTTTACACACTTTCTCCCGAT
>CANGOT010000128.1 GCA_947455425.1 Chitinophagaceae bacterium
GGTGATAGAAGCAGAAAAATGGTATTGGTGGATTATGGTTTTCGTTTGCCATCAGCACTTGATAACAGACCTTTAAACTTTCACGAATTTGAAAATATAATTGGCCAAACGATTTTCGTTAGTGCTACGCCAGGAAACTATGAATTAGAAAGAACAGGTGGCGTGGTTGTAGAGCAAGTTGTTCGTCCAACAGGATTATTAGAACCACCTATTGAAGTTCGTCCATCGGTGAATCAGATAGATGATTTGTTGGAAGAGATAGATAAAAGAGTTACAAAAGGAGATAGAGTTTTGGTAACAACACTTACCAAACGTATGGCAGAAGAAATGGATAAATATCTGCAACGCATCAACATAAAATCGAAATACATACATAGTGATATTGATGCTTTGGAAAGAGTTGAAATACTTAGAGAATTAAGGCTTGGAACAATTGATGTTTTAGTAGGTGTTAATTTATTAAGAGAAGGATTAGACTTGCCTGAAGTTTCATTAGTAGCCATTTTAGATGCAGATAAAGAAGGCTTTTTACGTAACGAAAGAAGTCTTACCCAAACAGCCGGTAGAGCAGCCAGAAACTCAGAAGGGTTAGTGATATTTTATGCAGATAAAATGACACAAAGCATGCAAAGAACCATAGATGAAACGAATAGAAGACGGGAGAAGCAAGTAGCATACAACATTGCCAATAACATTACACCAACTACTGTAAAAAAATCTATAGAACAAATAATGAAGCAAGGCAGTGTCCTTGATATTAAAGGATTTGACCCTAACAAACCTTATGCTATTATAGATGAAACAAGATCTCTAGCTGCTGATGAACAAGAAGTTTACAAGACCATTCCACAAATTGAAAAAGCTATTTCTCAAACAAAAAAATCGATGGAAAAAGCTGCTAAAGATTTAGATTTTATTGAAGCGGCCAAGCTGCGTGATGAAATGTTTAGACTACAAAAAGAGTTGAAGGATATGAAGTAAATGAGGGTTAGAATTAATACGAATCAAATGCTCAATGGTATTCTTACTATAATCTCACAACCTTTACCTCTTGAGGAGTTTATTGTTAATGCTCCATTTAGAATTTCAACCCTTCTTTTTATATTCACCATACCATTCCCTTTTGTTACCTCATTTAGCTCAAACCCAATTCCATCATCAATTGCAGATAAAATAATATGGTTGTCAATAATTGTTAATTCTACCCTTATTGTTGTGGCATTGGCATATTTATAAATATTTCTCAGTGCTTCTTGTAGAATTCTAAAAAGGTTCAGCTGAATATCCGAGTTTATAACAAATCGGTTAATTGAATCATCTATGTTTAAATCTAGTTTGTATTTAAGCGGACTATTAAAATCTTTAACTAATTTAATAATTGATTGGGAGAAATAAATATCCTCGTGAAATATTGGAGATAATCGATGTGATAAATTTTCAGTTTCCTTTAAAGCCAAACTAATGTTCTCTTCACAATAGTCTATCCACAAAGAGTTAGAGGTTTGCATAGACTTTTTTATCATTGATATTCCCATTGATACCCCTGTTAAAATCTGACAAACATTATCATGCAACTCACTTCCAATCTCTAATCTTTCATCTTCTTGTGTTTTAATAATTGCTTTTGTGAGCCTTTCCTCAAATTCAACCTTTTCTGTAATATCTATTGCATATCCAATCACAAACTTCAATTCATCATTTTCAAAATAGGGATAAAAATTTCTTAGCATATACTTATAGGAATATTCACTGTTAGGAACTTTATGCTTATCTAAATATTCAATTTTTGTTTTAGCAGCTACACACTCGTTGAAACGTTTTCTTCTTTCAATAGCCAATGACACATCAATGCCTTTTATATAACAATAATCAAAATCGTTTTTGCCGATCAACCATTCTCTTAATTCAGGATTAGCAACTCCTTTTGGATTAATAAAAATATAATTATGATTTTTATCAAATACTGCAATATCCGCAGGTATATTATTTAAAACATCTTCGCTAAATTTTTTATAGATGTTTAGTTTGCTTTCTGTTTCTTTTCTGCTATCTACTTCTTTTAATAGGTATTGAACAATAATGATTAAATCATCAGAATCGCTATCAATATCTTGGCCATATATGGATAAAAATGCTTCTTTTAATTTTTGTATGGATTGTCTTTTTGACAGAACTTCATTTTTAAGCAATTCGTTAATTTCAATATATTCTTCTTCACTAATGCTAAAAGCTCTGTCTGCAATATCTTTATCTCGTTCAAATAGATTGTACGAGTCATTAATAGCCATTAATAAATTTCTTAGTTCAATACTATCTTGTAGATAGGTAGGTAAAAATTTATTAATTTGTTTTTGTAGCAACTTATGATAACTCATAAAAAGTTGTAATTGTCATTGTTTGATTTTGTAGTTCACATTTCACAGCTTCATTTAATGGAGAAATTTCACCATAAGAATAAAAGCCAGCCATTAGTGTATTATTGCCCATCGCTTCAAAAGCAGTTTCAACTTCTTCTTCAACTCTAGAACCCAGTACCAGTCTACGTCCTACGCAACTTATTAATAATGCAAAATCTGGATTTATTTGGTGATGATTGGTTGCAAAGTCTGATGCAATATGGGATGCCATTGTTAGTTTATCAAGATTTGCTTTCATTAATCGCACCTTTGAACCTTGTGGCACATCTCCCGCAAAAGTCATTGTTTTTTGTTGCTCGTTAATATCTAAAATGGTTCTTACTACAGGATGCCCATATTCAGATGTCATTACTGCTAAAGGGTAAAGTAGTGCAGAGGATGGAAGGTTTTCAACATCGGGTCCTAAATATCTTTTGTATAAGTCTAAGGCATTTTTATTATCAATTTCATATAGAATATTATCTACCGATTTTGTTATTATTCTTTCTGGACCAAACATATCCCAACCTCCTAAGGAGCCATGATTGACCATTAAATCATTTCCGTAAAAACCAATGGCTAAAATTGTTCCAACAGTTGGTTGCTCATTCAGACCTACCAATGTTGATTTAAAATCAAAGTTATCGCCAGCTAATCCACCGGTTATTAATACCTTATTACTTGTTGCATCTGATAAACCTTTAACAAGTTCGCTACCATTTACCAATGTTCCATCAGATAAAATTAATAAATACTTTAATCCATCAATTGGTAAATTCTCAAGGAGCTTTTCTCCCGCTTGATAGCTATTTGAGCAAGACCTAATATTTACTGATGAGGTGAAAACAGTTGTAGTATTAAACTCAAAAGCAATAACAGTTAAAGTTTCATCTAAAACAGTTGTGTGAAAAATTTCACCTGCTGTGCTGCACATCGCAATTTGTGCAGTTTTAAATTGTTGTTTTATAGTATCGTAAATACCTGGCTTAGAGAGTATTTGTTTATTGCCAAAGCATAGAACTAATTCTATCGAATGAAAATTGATAATAGTATTAGAAGGCAATTGTTCCCAACTGTTGTTTACATATTTAAACAAAGTAGTTTTCATTTGATGAAATGTTTAATGGGGTACTTTATAACCTTGTGAAATTAGGGACAATTTAAATAAAACGAGTGTTATAAATATTTAAAGCGGAAGAGATTAGAAGAAACTAATTCCAAACAGAACCTATAAATTTTTATTCAAAATAATTTTTTCCAAATAGAGTAAATTTTTCTATCAAATAAAACGCTTCATCCGATAACTTTTTGGCTTTAAAAGTAGAGGGAATTAAAACAAGTTATATAACCCATTTATGCTATTATCCCTTTCTTTTCTTCAACTCATCATCTGCATAACTAAATACTTTTTTCACCAAATCAGATTTTCTATAGTTAAGGTCTGTTCTTATTTTCTTTTCTTCGTCAGCTACCATTTTATACATTTGTTCTATGGCACGGGCTGCTATAAAATCGGTTAAAGAATTTTCTACTTTAAAATTACTAAAAGGTATATTGTTTACAATAGTGGCAATCTTACTCCATTCTTTATTTGCACCTTCTGTTTTAATGGTACTATCAACAATAGGTCTAAATGCTTGCATCAAAGCAGTGTTAGTAGTAGTTTTAAAGTAGTCTGTGGCTGCTTGCTGATTATCGGTTATTAAAATTGTTGCAACATCCGTAAAACTCATATTCTGTAATGAATTTAAAAAAATGGGTTTGGCTGCAGTAAAAGATTTTGCAATGGCTGTATTAAATTTTTCAGTGGTTTTAGTAACTACAGAGCCCAAGCCTGCTTTGTTTACTAAGCTAATAATTTTTTGTGCATCACCAGGAAAAGCAAATGCTAATGCAGGGTTACTTGCAGGATTGCTATAAGCATCAAAACTTTTGAATAAACCCTGCTGTAAAGCTTCTTTTAATCCCATTCCCATTTCATACTCAGATGGATTTAATAAAATACTCGTTCCTATTTGCTTTAGCTGGTCGCAAGATGAAATTGTTAAAAGGCAAAACAAGCTTACAATAATCGCTTTAATTTTCATGGTTACTATTTGATAATTCTTGCAAATAAATACATCAGTTAATAAAATGAAGAATATTTTTATAATGATTTTATTTCAAAATTTCTGTAATATAAATCGCTATAAAATCCCTGTAAATTAATCAACTCTGTATGTGTTCCCTTTTCTTTAATTTCACCCTTGTCTAATACAATAATTTTATTAGCTTTAGTAATGGTTGATAAACGATGTGCAATCACAATAGATGTTCTGCCCTGTATTAATGTATCAATCGCATGTTGAATGAGTTGCTCACTTTCTGTATCAATCGATGAAGTAGCTTCATCTAAAATTAAGATAGAAGGATTGTAGAGCAAAACACGAATAAAGGATATTAACTGTCTTTGACCCATACTTAAAATATTACCACGCTCCATTACATTATAGTCATAATTATTTGGCAATTGCATGATAAAATCGTGCATTCCAATTAATGTTGCGGCTTCAATAACTTGCTGTTTTGTAACATTTCGATTCCGAAGTGTTATATTATCCATGATAGAACCAGAGAAAAGAAAAACATCTTGAAGTACTACGCCAACATTTCTTCTTAAATCTTCTAAATTATATTCATCAATATTCTTATTGTTTATTAGAATAGAACCCTTGTTAATTGGATATAATTTATTTATAAGACTAATAATTGATGTTTTACCACTGCCTGTATGGCCAACTAAAGCTAGTGTTTCTCCAGATTTTACTTCAAAGGAAATGTTTTTTAGAACATAACTATCTTTATTGTAAGCAAACCAAACATTACTAAAAACGATTGTTCCAGTTTCAGGTTTTTCTTTTCTTGCTATAAGATCTTTATTCAATATTATATCTTCTTTCATAGGAGGAAGTGGTGCAATTTTAAAAACTCTTTCAGCAGCAATCATTCCCATTTGTAAAACATTAAACTTATCTGCTAAAATGCGAAGAGGGCGAAATATCAAGTTCATATACATCACAAAAGATACAATTTTGCCTGAAAAATTTATGTGTATATTGGTTTGATTATCGATAGTAAATTTTGCAACCCACCAAACAATCAATGCTGTGCTAATTGCTAATACTAATTCAACAATAGGGAAAAAAATACTGTATGCAAAAATCGCTTTGATATTAGCTTCTTTATGTTCTTTATTTATTTTTTTAAACTTGTCAAACTCTCTATCTTCTGCAGCAAAAGCCTGCACAATCATCATTCCAGCAATATGCTCTTGCACAAATGCGTTAAGGTTTGCAACTGCATTTCTTACTTTAACGAAACTTTTATTCACACTCTTTTTAAAATAATTTGTTGCAACAATCAAAATTGGAAATGGAATTAAAGCTACCAAAGTAAGCCGCCAATCTATCCAAAACATTGTAGCCAAAGTAAAAATGATTGTAAGTAAATCTGCAATGATGGGAATCAATCCATCACTAAAAATATCATTAATGCTTTCTATATCACTAATGGTTCTTGTTGTTAAAGTACCTATGGGGGTTGTGTCAAATTTGCTTAATGGCAAGTCGAGAATTTGTTTGAAAACATTGTTACGTAAATCTTTAACAACATGCTGTCCAAGCCATGCTGTTATAAAAGTAAATGCAAATCGTACCATAGTTTCCAGAAAAATAAATGCAATTTGGAAAGCAGTTATTACAATAACCAAACGCTCTGTATTATTGAAGTTAAAACTATTAAAAAAAGTTTTGAACCAATGTGGAATACCTGTGTTTTTGCCAGTAGTCATATCTACTGTTAGTTGAATTAAATATGGACGAACAGGAGCAACAGCTGCCATTAAAAGAGCTAAAAAAATGCTAGCATACAAATATTTCTTGTATGGTTTTACATAGAAAAAAATCTGCCTAAGTAATAAAAAGTTGAATCCTACTTTTTTTTGTTCTTCACTCATAGTAGCTGCGAATGTATTTATCTTTTCCCTATATTCGTTTTAGATGACTAACGAGCCTACAATAGCAACCGAACAACTTGAGCCAAAGTATAATTTGAATGATGCTGAAGAAAAAAAATTAATTCTTAGACATTATAGAGCACTACTTCGTCAACTAAGTTCAAAACTCAAAAAAAGTGATAAAGAATTAGTTCGCAGAGCATTTGAAATGAGTGCAGAAGCTCATAAAACAATGCGTAGAAAAAGTGGCGAACCCTACATCTTACATCCTTTGGCAGTTGCATCTATTTGTGTTGAAGAAATTGGTTTAGGTATAAGAAGTACCATTTGTGCTTTACTACATGATACTGTAGAAGATACAGATATTACCCTTGAAGATATTGAAAGAGAATTTGGAAGTGAAATCGCCAGAATTGTTGATGGATTAACAAAGATTTCGAATGTGATGGATGCTAATACATCACAACAAGCAGAGAATTTTAAAAAGATCTTACTGACACTTACAGATGATCCTAGAGTTATATTAATCAAGTTAGCAGACAGGTTGCATAACATGCGAACAATGGACTCGATGAAGAAGGAAAAGCAACTTAAAA
>CANGOT010000129.1 GCA_947455425.1 Chitinophagaceae bacterium
AATAATGTATTATTAAATACTATTACAATAGATATGAACATTACAGAAATTGAAACGAAAGGTTTTTTAGATATTTCAATAGAGCCTACCTTAGATTTGTTTGAAGAAATTAACAAACTTAAAAAAGAGAAAAATGCAATCGTACTGGCTCACTTTTACCAAGAACCCGATATTCAAGATGTGGCAGACTTTATTGGCGACAGTTTGGGACTTGCACAAAAAGCAGCAACCACCAGTGCAGATATTATTGTTTTTGCAGGAGTACACTTTATGGCAGAAACAGCCAAGATTCTTAACCCAACAAAAAAAGTTTTATTACCCGATTTAAAAGCTGGCTGCAGTTTAGCAGATTCTGCACCTACAAATTTGTTTAAAGCCTTTAAAGATAAGCATCCAGACCATTTAGTAATATCCTACATTAACTGCACATCCGAAATAAAAGCACTAAGCGATATTATTTGTACATCAAGCAACGCCGAAGCAATTCTAAATAGCTTACCCTTGGAGCAAAAAATAATATTTGCACCAGACAAAAACCTTGGAGGTTATCTTAATAAAAAAACAGGAAGAAATATGTTGCTGTGGAATGGAGCTTGTATGGTTCACGAAATATTTAGCCTTGAAAAAATTATAAAACTTAAAGTTCGTCATCCACAGGCACAATTAATTGCTCACCCTGAATGTGAAGAAGCATTGCTGAATATTGCAGATTTTATTGGTAGCACCACTCAATTACTAAAATACACAGAAGTAAATACGGGAAATGAGTTTATTGTTGCTACAGAGACAGGCATATTGCATAAAATGCAACAAGCTAGTCCGCACAAAACGTTTATACCAGCTCCACCAAATAATACTTGTGCCTGCAACGATTGTCCTTATATGAAGCTAAATACGCTTGAGAAATTGTATACCTGTATGAAATATGAATTACCAGAAATTACAATGGATGAAACATTAAGATTGGCAGCAAAAAAACCTATTGATAAAATGCTGGAAATTAGCAAGGCTGCTGGTTTAGTAGGATAAAAAATTCCTCATTTCATTATAAATAAACACTCTTTGAACTTTATTTTGTTCTAACTTTTTTAATTATGGAACAAAATGCAAATGATAGTTTACTAAAATCATTGAAAAGTTTATTTAAGATTTTAAAGTTAGATAAGAAAGATATTTCAAGTATTTACTTTTTTGCCATTCTTGGTGGTTTAATTGCTTTAACACTGCCATTAGGTATTCAAACCATAATCAATTTTGTTACAGCAGGAACTTTATCAACTTCTATTATTGTACTGATTATTATTGTAGTAATCGGTGTGTTTATAAATGGGTTGGTACAGGTAAGGCAAATGCAGATTACAGAAAAAGTAAAGCAAAAAATATTTACACGATACTCTTTAGAGTTTGCTAACAAACTACCACATCTTAATATTGAGAAATTAGATAAATACTATTTACCAGAACTTGTTAACAGATATTTTGATGCTCCTTCACTAACAAAAAGTTTAGAAAAAATTCTATTAGATGTTCCTGCAGCAATCATTCAAATCATTTTTGGTTTGATATTACTATCATTCTATCATCCCATCTTCATTGGTTTTGGTTTATTCTTAATCGTTATTCTTGTTATCATAATTAAATACACATCGCCACAAGGTTTGGCTACAAGTTTAAAAGCCAGCGATTATAAATATGCAATCGCAAGTTGGTTAGAAGAAATGGCAAGGGTAATAAAATCTTTTAAATACAGCAAAGACACGAACCTGCATTTAAAAAAGGCTGATAAATTAGTAAGTGGTTACTTGGATGCGAGAACCTCTCATTTCAAAATATTGCTTACACAATATTGGAGCCTGATAACTTTTAAAATAATCATTACTGCGGCAATGCTTATTGTAGGTAGTTATTTAGTGATAGATAATCAAATTAACGTAGGGCAATTTATAGCAGCCGATATTGTGATTATTGCTATTATGAGTAGTGTAGAAAAACTAATAAGTAGTTTAGATAAAGTGTATGATACACTTACTTCCATTCAAAAATTAAGTAAAGTAATTGATAGCGAAATAGAAACTTCTGGAACCAGAGAATTAACTACATCAAGTACAGGAGTTTCCATAGAATTTATTGATGTAAATTTTGGTTATGATACTAAAGAGGTTTTAAAAAATCTTTCCTTTAAAATAAAAGGTGGACAAATGATTTGTCTGAGTGGAGCTTCTGGATCTGGTAAATCATCTGTATTAAGATTGCTAACAGGAGCGTTCACAAATTTTACAGGAACTATCTTAATAGACAATGCACCCATAGGAAATTACAGTTTAAAAAGCTTGCGTTCGCAAACAGGAATTCTATTGAGTCAGCAAGATATTTTTAATGGAACACTACTCGAGAACCTAACTATGGGTAGTGCAGAAATATCTATTGACGAAGTAAATAAACTAAGTGATAAACTTAATTTAAAAGATTTTATAAAAACCTATAAAGATGGATACGATGCCGTATTAGATACACAAGGTAAAAAAATAAATGCCAATATTCGTCAGGAAATTTTGTTGGTAAGAGCTTTATTGGGTAAACACAGATTATTGTTATTAGAAAATCCGTTTAATAATTTAGAACCCAAAGAAGTGGTAGCATTAATGGATTATTTACAAAACGAAAATGCAGCTACTATCATCATCATATCTGATGACGAAAATGTGAAAAGTAAATGTGATATGGTCATAAATCTTAAATAATTGTATGGAAATTTTACAACATAATATAGATGAGTTGTATCAGCAAAACGCTTTACAATCTTATAAAAAAATATACAGGGTAAACAAACAAAGTAGTGTTAAACGCTGGTTGATTAGCATTCTTTGTATTTGTGCTGTGGTAATGTTTTTACCCTGGACACAAAATATTAAAACAAGTGGTACCATTACTACTTTAAAGCAAGAAGACCGACCACAGGAAGTAAATACCATCTTGAGTGGCAGTATAGTAAAATGGTATGTTAAAGAAGGCGACTTTGTAAAAAAAGGAGACACTGTTTTAAAACTAGGAGAAGTTAAAGTTGATTACTTCGATCCTAATCTTTTAGAAAGAACCAAACAACAACTTGAATCTAAACAACAAAGTGCTGCTGGATATGAAGGCAAAGCTAAAACTGCTGTTACGCAAATACAAGCCCAACAAGAAGCTCAGGTGTTAAAGCTTGCAATGCTTGATAATAAAATAAAACAACAACAATTAAAAATACTGAGTGATAGTAACGATGTAATAGCTATTGCTAATGAATTAAGTATTTATAAGCGTCAATTAGATGCGGGAAAAATAATGCTCGACAGTGGTGCTATTTCTTTAGTAGATTTTGAAAAAAGAAGAGCTAATTATCAAAATGGTTTTGCAAAAAAAATAAGTGCCGAAAATAAATTAGCACAAAGCTGTCAAGAGCTTACCAATTATAAAATTGAAAAAAACAGTGTGGTGCAAGAATATATTGATAAAGTATCAAAAACCGAAGGAGATAGATTTAGTTCTTTATCTAATCTTGCAACAACACAGGCAGATATATCTAAACTGCAAAATGTATATGCAAACTACGACATCAGAAATAAGCTCTATTATATTATTGCACCACAAGATGGGCAAGTAATAAAAGCTAAAAAAGCAGGTATAGGAGAGTTTGTAAAAGAAGGCGAAATGATTGTGCAGATTGTTCCATTAAACACCAACTATGCAGTTGAAATGTATGTTGAGCCAATGGATTTACCATTAGTGCATTTGGGCGAAAAAGTACGATTTGTTTTTGATGGTTTTCCTGCGATTGTTTTTAGTGGATGGCCTAATAATAGTTATGGAACATTTGGTGGAAGAATAACTGCTATTGAAACCAATATTAGCAGTAATGGAAAGTTCAGGGTATTGGTTGCCGAAGACACAACACAAAATAAACAATGGCCCCCTAACTTAAAAATAGGTGGTGGTGCTAAAGGCATTGCATTATTAAAAGATGTAAAATTGGGTTATGAATTATGGCGTAATATCAATGGTTTTCCACCAGAATATTATAAACCAAAAGCCAAAGAAGAAAGTAAAAATAAAGACGATAAAAAGTAAATGAAATTTCTAAGCACCATTCTATTAGTTCTGGTATTATCAACTGTTACGGCACAACAAAAAGTGCTGACAGTAGATGATTTTATACAACAGGTAAAACAATATCATCCTATTGCCAAACAAGCTAATTTATTGGTAGAAAAAGCTAAAGCAGAATTGCTAATAGCCAAAGGAGAATTTGACCCCACCATTTATTTTGATGCCAGCAGAAAAACACTCGACGAAAAAAACTATTACTACTACACCAATCCCGAACTTAAAATACCTATGCCCATTGGTAATATTAAAACAGGTATAGAAGATAATGGTGGCGATAGAATGAGTAGTGAAATGACTGCCGGCAAAAGCAGTTATTTTGGATTTGAAATACCATTGGCAAAAGGCTTATTAATAGATAAAAGAAGGGCAGCTGTACAACAAGCTAATATCTTTAAAAGTCAATCAGACCAGGAAAGACTCATTGTGTTAAACAATTTAATGTACGATGCTTATGCAACCTATATACAATGGTTGGGTGCCTACCAATTAGTAAATATTTACAACAACTATTTTGCTGTAAGTAAAGACAGGTTAAGACTCATAAGAATTGCTGCACAAAATGGCGATAGAAGTCCAATGGATACTTTAGAAGCATTTACCCAATTGCAAAACATAGAAATGCAACAAGCCGATGCTCAGTTAAAACTGATGAATGCTGTGTTAGAAGTTTCTAATTTTTTATGGAACGAAAAAGATAGTGCTGTTGTATTAGCTGCTAACTATATTCCACAAGATAATGCTGCAAAGTTTATTAAAGATGATGTGTTAGCCGAAAGTATTGTAAACACTGCTTTACAGCAGAACCCAACGCTTAAATATTATAACTTTAAAATAGATGCTTTACAAGTAGAGCAGCGTTTAAAAAAGCAAAGTTTATTGCCAACCATCAATGCCAAAGCCAATATCTTAAATAAAAATTATGCAGTGTTTAATGGTTTTAACAGTGCTTTTATACAAAATAATTATAAGTGGGGTATAGACTTTAAGTTTCCTATTTTCTTAAGAGAAGGAAGAGGCGAAACTAAAAAAGCGGCAATAAAAATTAAAGAAGCCAATTATGAATTGAATTATAAAAAGCAACAAACCCAAACCAAAATATTTGCCTACTTTAACGAGTACCTGCAATTGCAAAAACAAGTCAACCTGGCACAAGCATCTTTAAACAACTACAATAGTTTATATAAAAACGAATTGCTTAAATTTAGCAATGGCGAAAGCTCTTTATTTATTGTTAATAGTCGAGAAAACAAGGTACTCGAAATGCAACAAAAACTTACAGAGCTTAAAGCAAAACTCTACAAATCTAAATGTGCTATAGATTGGGCTAGTGGTGCCTTGAATTAAAATCTAAAGGCAAAGAATCTTATACCTTATTTGAATTATTAGTAGCAAACAAAACATTCTTCTTGCATTGTATAAATGTTGAAAACCAGTAAGGACGAGGTTTTGGAGAGATAATAGTACTTTCTAAAACGATGTATTATTGAATAGCGTTTAAAAAATTTAACATTTCAAAAACACCAAATTTAACATTTGAAAAGCCCTTAAAAGATTATTGATTTTTAAAATTGCATACTGTTTTAAAAGCAGAATAATATGCAAGTTTATAACACAATACCAAGGGTCAATAATAACAGATTATTTCACTGTAGGTCTCCAGCAGTAAAAAAATTATTTATCCTCGACAACGATGAGTAACCCATCCATACCGATGGGTATTCCATCGACAACGATGGAGTACCTATCGTCAACGACGAGAAGTTCATCGTTAAGGATAACTAACCCATCGGTAACGATGATTGACTCGTCGTCAACGATGAAAAAATCCTCGACACGGATGCGTTAACCCTCGGCAACGAAGATTTTCACATCGACACCGATGTACAGACCCTCTACAACGAAGGGTATTTCATCGGCAACAATAAAAACAAAAATTTCAAATTAAAAAGTAAAAAAAATGAAAGTATATTATATGCCATTGCAAGTATTGGCAAAATTATCATGGCTTCAAAATTTCTCTGGTAAAATAGGTAACTATGCATCAAAATATAGCATTGCACCAGCTACCATCACCGATATTCAAAACTGCTATGCTTATTTAGCTTATTGGATGAATTATAGAAATCAGTACAAAGAGTATTTAAAAAAATTGTCGGCTTTTAAAGACGAAATTATTAAAGGCACGGGCACAGCATCTACACCGCCCACAGCACCAAGTTTTGGAGCGGTACCCACAGCAGTGGCACCAGGTGTTTTTACTCGAGTCACGGCTTTGGTAAACACGATTAAATCAAATTTATCATATACCGAGGCCGATGGTAAAGATTTGGGTATTGAAGGAAATGAGTCTGCTGCAAGACTAAATGTGCACGAGGCCCAACCACAAATTAGTGTTAGATTAATTAGTGGCGGACACCCGGAAATAGTGTGGACCAAAGGCGATTTTGATGGTGTAGATATTTATGTAGATAGAGGTAATGGTGTTTGGGTGTTTTTGTCGACCGACACGCACCCCAATTACACCGATACTGCTGCCTTGCCTGCTATTGGTGCTAGTGCTTTATGGCAATATAAAGCCATTTATAAATTAGATGATGAACACGCAGGGCAATTTAGCAACCCTGTAAGCATTACGGTTGCTGGTGTGTAGCAGTTTTAGTTTTTTAGTGAGAAGCCCCTTGCAATTTTGCAAGGGGTTTTTTGTTTTATAGAAGATTACTATTAATAATATAAAAAAAATTTTTTTTATATCAATGCAACCATTTTCTATTGTTTTGCATTTATATATTTAGCAAAAGACTTATGGAGCTAAAACTAATCATCAAAGAGTGTAAAC
>CANGOT010000130.1 GCA_947455425.1 Chitinophagaceae bacterium
AGTATTCCATCTTTATACCATTGATTATTTGTAGCAGCACTGCTTGTTAACAATACTGTGCTTGGTGCACACACATTAAATGAAGTTCCTGTTATTGATGGTGTTGCTGGTGATGTAATAGTTGTTAAAATAAGGGTTGCAGCACTATCACATCCAATGCTATTATTAAGATGTACTATGTATGTTCCAGCAGTATTATAAGTATGGTTATTCCAAGTATATGGTAACAAACTTGGACAAATACTAATGCTGGTAGATGAAGTGCTTGTTGTTTTAACAGTAAGGTTTAATGTTGCAGCACTATCGCAACCAAAACTATTGGTTAAGTTTACAGTATATACCCCTGCAACATTGCATGTATGAGCATTCCAAGTGTATGGCATTAACGATGAACAAATGCTTATACTATTATTTGAAGATGATGGAAAACCATTAGTTAAATTTAATGTCGCAGCACTATCACAGCCAAGGCTATTGGTTAAGTGAACGATATATGAACCAGTAGCATTATAAGTATTACCATTCCATACATAAGGCATAGCAGTTGAACAAACACTTGTATTCGTTATACTTGTACTTGATGATTTAACACTCAAATACAAAGTAAAAATACTATCACAGCCAACAGAATTAGTTAGCATCACAATAAAAGTCCCAGCAATGTTGTATATGAATCCATTTAAAGTAAAAGGCATAGCACTTGGGCACAGACAAACATTTATTGTGCTTGTACTAGTTGCTTTTACTGTTAATGATAAAATTGCAGTACTGTCTCCACCAACAGAATTAGTTAAGTGTATAATGTAAGTTCCTGCAGCATTATAACTATTGCCATTCCATATATATGGCATTGCAGTTGGGCATAGGCTAACATTTGTTAAAGAAGAACATAATGCTACAAGATATCCTGCATCGATTGTTGAATTATTTATCTGTGAACCTGTTCCAAGTATTGTGATTGTAAACGTTGGGCTGAAGCCAGTTGATATGTTAGCATCACTGTTATTATCCGTTGCTGCTGAAGTAGTTGGCGTTGTTAAATTGTTGCCTGTATATGTTGTAGGAAATTTAACTTTATAATCTCCATTGGTACTAATAACAAAATTAAAATAGCCAGGGTTTCCTGAGTTATTCGCTGTGGTTGTAGTTGCAATAAGTGTATTATTTGTTGCATTCCATAGTTCGACAGCTACACCATTAATACCTTGATTTGATGCTTCATTATTAATACCATCACCATTTATATCTCTCCATACATAATTTCCTATATTGCCATTAGGTGTTATTATTACAAGTATTGTATCAGTGTAACCATTACTAGCCCAAATATAATTATATATACCAGATATGCTAAAGTTAGTTATTGTAGTTGTAGCACTTGTTGGTGTTGTAATGATTGAAGTGCCGCTGTTGCCAGATTGTATTGTCCAAGTGCCAATACCTATCGCTGATAAAGTTACTATAGCATTGCCATTAATGAAACAAGTTGATATATTTGCCCCTGCATTTGGTTTTGCAGTTACTACCACGTTTACGGTATCTGAATAACCCATAGCGGTGGTATAAATAAAACTAAATATTCCACTTGCAGTTGTTATAAAAGATACTTGAGTAACACCCGAAATGGTACTATTAATACTTGCCCCTATTGGATTGCCTGCCATCATTGTCCAAGTACCAGTTGTTGGATTTGTGCCTGTTAATGTTATTGTAAACCCACCACATGTTACTTGATCGACCCCAGCTGATGGAGTTGTGAAAGGTAAATATCCAGCATCTATTGTAGTGTTGTTTACTTGTGAACCAGTTCCAGATAATAGGATAGTAAATGTTGGGCTGAAACCTGTTGTTATGTTAGCATCACTATTATTATCAGTTGCTGGCGTTGTAGTTTGTATTGTTAAGCTATTGCCTAAATAATTTGTAGGAAATTTAATTTTATAATCTCCATCTATATTTATATTGAAATTGCAATAGCCAGGATTTCCTGCATTGTTAGATGTTACTGAAGTAGCTACAAAAGTGTTGGTTGTTGCATTCCACAATTCTACTGTTATGCCATTAATTCCTGCACCCGATGCTTCATTGTTGATACCATCACCATTTACATCTGTCCATATATAGCTTGAAATACTTCCCTGAACCCTTGTTATAGTATTGGTGCAGCTTGAATTTCCACAAGAGCCACTTATTGAAGATGTATAGCTTGTTGCAGTTATTGCATTGCCTGTATTCCAGGTGATAGTGCTACCAGAAGGAGTAATTGCAGTATTTACTGCTGATGTTGCATCTACACCAACACCAATTGTTATTGGGCTACAAGTTAATGCACCAACACCAGCTGCTGCAACAATATTATTGTGTAAATCAACAGCTCCAGCTTTAGTAAGTGCCCTGCCATAAAGTGATGATCCTTCCAACAAACTAATCGCTCCATTAATCAATAATGTTCCTCTAAACACAGAGTAATCTCCTAATGCAAAAGCCCCATTTACTTGCCAAAAAACATTACACGCAGTAGCACCATTAATCAATATAATATTAGTGTAAGTGCTAGTTGAAAAAGCACCATCTATTTGAAAAATAAAGATAGCATTTGAATTTCCCTGACCATCTAATATCAAATCTCCATTAAGGGTTGTTGCAGCCCCCATACAATACACATTTGGTGTTAATGTTTGATTATTGCCTAAAGTCGTAGATATAACGGCACCACAAGTACTTGTTGCCAGTTGGGCATAAGCAGTAGCTAAATCTGTAGCAGCTTGTGCAGAAGTAGCATTTGCAACGTGAATTTGGCCATTTATTATGCCTAGTGGAAAACCTGTAAATGCCCCAACATTAGTACCAACATCTCCTGCAATATTTGATGCTCCCAAATTATTAAAAGCACCAGCGGATGTAAATACTGCAAAATTTGATACTGTAGCTAAATTGGGTGCTTGACAAAAAATGAAGGTTGAAAACAACAAAAAAGATAATAATGACGTTAGGATATTGCGTAGATAATTTTTCATTTCAATTGCATTTATGTGCTGAGTGAATTCTCAGAATGCAAAGGTGAATGCTGTAATAGCCAACTACATTACACAACAGTGTGATGGAATTGCATTATTCATACATAAAACAATAAAGTGAGTTTATTATCGTTGAAAAAAGAAAAAGGAGAGGTAGAACAACCCTTCACCAATAAGCTGGTTAAATTAAAATGTTTCTTAATATAATAATTTCGATGCTTTTTCTAAATCTTCTGGGGTATCAATTTCAACGCCCATATAATCTGTAACAACCATTTTTAAAGGAATGCCGTTTTCTAAATATCTTAGGCATTCTATTTTTTCGGCTGCTTCAAGAGGTGTCATTTCCCAGTTTGTAAAATTCATTAAAGCCTGTTTGCGAAAGGCATATACACCAATATGTTCATAGTAAACAGGCGAAATGTTTTTATCTCTATGATAAGGAATAACACTTCGGCTAAACATTAAAGAATTCATATTTTTATCTACTGCTACTTTAACATAGTTGGGGTCGGCAATAGATTTTTCGTCCTTTAAAACCTGCATTAAGCTAGCAACCTGTACATTGTTATCGTTAAATACTTCGAGCAGTTTTTCAAGCGGCTCTCGCTTCACAAAGGGTTCATCGCCTTGAACGTTTACAATAATATCAATATTTAAATCGACAGCAGCTTCAGCAATTCTATCACTACCACTCTCGTGAGAACGCTTGCTCATGATAGCTTTGCCGCCATTGTTTGTAATTTCATTGAAAATAATCTCACTATCTGTCACTACAATTACTTGGTCAAACAATCCTGTTGCAATGGTATTATCATAGGTGTGGCGAATCACTGTTTTGTTACCCAGCATTTGCATTAGCTTGGCAGGAAATCTTGTAGCTGCATATCTTGCAGGAATCATAGCAACTTTAGTAAGTGTAAACGAACTCATAATATTATTTATTAAAACAAAAGTAAAGGCTTGTGATAAAAAAGATAGAATCAACTTAATATTGTATTCATAATTTATTTATGCGTTTTAGAATTAATATAGATACAACTGCTGCTAGCCCTGCTATAGAATTAATAGATACCGCAACTGAAACAAGTGCTACCATTTTTTGTTTTGGTGGACTCCTTAATTCTTATTCTATAAAAACAAATGATTTAACAATAAATGTTGTTGATGCTTATAAAAATGTAGATGATGCTATTACTAAAAAGAATACCTGGTTTAAAAGCTGTAGACTAAGTCCTTTTGCTTGCAGGCTCAAAAATGGATCTTATGAACTGAATCATAAAACATATAAGATTAATAAATTTTATTTAGGAGAGAATGCCATGCACGGGGTGGTTTATGATGCCATTTATAATATTGCTGAAGCACAAACTACAGAGGCATTTGCTTTGGTAACTTTAAGTTATAATTATAAAGGTGAAGATGCTGGTTATCCCTTTTCTTTTAGTACAAAACTTATCTGGAAACTTGAAGCTAATAATTTACTGAGCGTTAGTTCTTCTGTTACAAATAAATCAAATATTGCTATTCCATATTATGAGGGATGGCATCCATATTTTAAATTAGATATTCCTATTGATGAATGCACATTACAATTTGATGCTGACCAAATGATAGAATTTGATTCAAGCTGTATTCCTACTGGAAAATTTTTGGCAGAAAGAAAATTTGAGCACCGAACACTACTTAAAGATATTTCTTTGGATAATTGTTATGTTTTAGATAGGGCGTTTAAACAACCAAAGTGTGTTTTGAGAGGTGAAAAGATTGCTCTCAGTATTATTCCTGATGCATCATATCCTTATTTGCAAATATTTACACCCGACCATAGAGAAAATATTGCTATTGAAAATTTAAGTGGAGCACCAGATGCTTTTAATAATAACATTGGGCTGCAAATGTTGCAACCCAATGTTGAATATCAATTTAAAACAAGCTATCAGCTCGAAATAATTAATTAGGATAGTACTTCTTTACTAGCTCTAATAAATCTTCTTGTTTAATATGAGTTGCAATAGCCCCATTTACTTGCAAAATTTCGGCAGAAAGTGTGTGGGCTACTTTTAAACTTTCTTCATCAGACTTGCCAAGGTATTGTGCTAATATAAATCCAGATAATGAGCCATCACCCGCACCAGTACAATCTTTTACTTCAGCTACTGTTGGTGCAGCAAGATGGATTGTTTTTTCTTTGGTAAATAAAATGCTACCAGCAGCACCATTATGTAACCAGATTTTCTCGGCACCTCTATTTAATAATTCTTCTGCCTGTTGTTGAATGCTTTCAAGTTGTTTATTGGTGCAAAGAGCAGGCAACTCATCTTCATTTGGAGTAAGCATTGTTACGCCTTTTAAATTTGTTTTATGAAGTTTGGCAGCAGGAGGAACTGAAACTGGTTCTATTACAAATGGAATGCTATTTTCAAAACAAAAATCTGCCAACCAACTGATTGTTTTTACACTGATGTTCGCATCAACAACAATATAAGCAGCGTTTTTTAAAAGGTCTTCGTGCTTTTGTAAATGCTTGGGTGTTATCAACTCTAATTCAGCATTAGTAATTAATGCAGTAAATAAGGAACCATCAAAATTCAAAATACCAGTGTACTTGCCAGTTAAGCTGTGTGTGGTAATGGCAGCATCTAGTTTAATATTTGTATAAGAGCAGATTGTTTTTAACCAATCGCCTTCTCCATCATTTCCAAAAACACTTATTAACTGAACTGGCAGTCCAAGTAATGCCAATTGGTGTGCAATATTTCTGCTTACCCCACCTGCACTTCGGTGAACTGTAGCATCGTTGGTTGTGGCTAATAGCATTGGTGCTGTGGCAGAGTATAACTCATCAACAAGAGCAGCTCCAATGCAAATAATTTGTTTTTGCATAGCTGCAAAAATAGGGGTCTGGCAACATTAAAAATGTGGCGACATTCCACCGCCATTTCTACCACCACTTCTAAACATTTTCATCATCGGTGGCCCGTTTGTTTGCCCTTTAAACTTTCTTAAGTTGTATGTGAAACTAAGCATAAAGTAATGCGAAAGCACTTTGTTCTGTGTATCGTCAATAGAAAGGGAGCTAACGGTTCTTGTGATGCTTTGATTTTGATTTAATAAATCAAAGAAATACAGTTTAATTTCTCCGGCTTTATTTTTAAACAACTGATGTGCAATACTTGCATTGAGTAATGGAATTGAAACGTTGTATCCATCACTTCTTCCACCATTATAAGTATAATCGAAATCTGATGAAATGATCCAGCCACTTTTTGTATAATAGGTAGCTTCTGCCGATAAATATTGCGAAAAGTAATCGGCATTTTGCGAAGGCTGTAACGTATATCTGGCAACATTATAGAGCGTGTTGCTGGTAAAATTAATGTCCCATTTTTCTTTAAGATTTGTTGTCCAGATAATATTGGCACCCAGGGAAGTATTACGACTGTAATTGCTTTCATCATTAATTAAACTCTGGCTTTGAGAGTGATTATAATTCACACCGAAATTCAGGTTGCTTTTTGGTTTACGCAAAGGAAATCCATAATTAAAATATCCAATAATGTTATAAGTACCACTAAGGTTTACAGGCTTTGTTAATTGTGCTCCGTTGCTTGCTATAGTGGTGGCGTTTTGAATATCATTTGTAACAAAACTTGCATTTATTGTTGCGAATATTACTTTCTGAGAAAGAATGTTGAATGAATTATAAAACAATCTAACATTATGGGTAAACTTTTGGGTTAAATTTGGATTACCTACTTTAACATTTAATTGTTCGGTATTATCAACCACAGGCTGTAATTGACTTACACTAGGTTGGCTTGTCCTGCCAGAGTAGTTAAACCTTAAGTTTTCAGTTTTACTAAAACTATAATTAAAATTAGCTGTTGGGTAAATGTTTATATAGTTTTGTAGAATAATATTGCCTGTTGTTCTGTTAATGCTATTTAAAATTC
>CANGOT010000131.1 GCA_947455425.1 Chitinophagaceae bacterium
CACATGAATAAAAAGCATTGGAATACTATTATTAATGATCCAAGTTTTACAAGTAAACAATTAAAGAACTTTATACAACATTCTTTTGATTTGGTTAGTAGTTAAGCTATTAAGATATTTTTCAGGTATTTTAGATTTTAGATTTTTTAATTTCAGCAACTTTAGATTTGATGTTTATCAAAACAATTCAATAATGGTTACAACATAAATGCTTTGAATAATTTAAAACCTGCAAACAATGACCCTGTTTGAAAGAAATAAATATAAACCAATACAGATATAGTTTATATAGAAATTAATTCTAGAATAACTATAAAACTAACAATCCTTACCTTAGCGGCTTCTTATTTATAAGCAAGAATGATAATAGCTATTTACAGTAGAGGATTAGATGTTGAACAGAATGCCCCCCTGCAATTTTTGCTAGATGAGTTAAGCACTCATAACGCAACAACCTTTTTATATGAACCATTGGTAGAACAAGTTTCTCTATCAAGCAGTTTTTCTACTTTTAAAACCTATCAGGATTTAGTTGATAATGAAGTAGAGTTCTTAATCAGCATTGGTGGAGATGGAACTATTTTGGATGCAGTTACTTTGGTTAGAGATAGCAATATTCCAATTCTAGGTATTAACTTTGGAAGGCTTGGCTTTTTGGCAAGTATTAGTAAAGATGAAATTGCCAGTGCCGTAGAGGCTTTAGTAAACAGAACTTTTTTGGTAGATAAGAGAAGTCTGATTCATATTGATTCTAATATGGATTTATTTGGCGATACTCCTTTTGCATTGAACGAATTTGCATTGCATAAAAGAGATACTTCTCCCATGATTAAGATACATACTTATATAAACGGAGAATTTTTAAGTACATATTGGGCTGATGGATTAATTGTAGCAACACCAACTGGTTCTACTGGATATAATTTAAGTTGCAATGGACCCATACTTTTTCCAGAATCTTCTAGTTTTGTAATAACTCCGGTTGCACCACACAATTTAAACGTAAGATCTATTGTTGTTGCAGATAGTAATGTTATTTCATTTGAAGTGGAAGGTAGAGCAGAACAGTATATATGTGCTATGGATGCCAGAAGAGAGTTTGTTGATATCAATATTCAAATAGCTGTAAAAAAAGAAGATTTTACGGTAAACCTTATTCGTTTAAACGAAAACAGTTTTTTATCAACTTTGCGTAATAAACTTACCTGGGGTATGGATAAAAGAAATTAACATTTAATTTGCAATCATTATATCATCTTTATCAAAATTTATACGTCAATTTTACCCATAATTATTTTTTTATTTGTAGTAATTAGCAAGTGTTATTGCTTAATTTATTTTTGATTTTATGAGGAAAGGAATTGTTTTATGGGTGTTATTATTATTCGCTACAAGTAGCGTCAACGCTCAATATTTAGAGAGTTTTGAGCACGCAGGAGAAATAGGTATTTCTGCAGGTATTGCTCATTATTTTGGCGACTTAAATCCAGATATTGTTGTAGATCATCCTAAGTTTTCTGGAGCACTTCACTATACCAAACAATTGAATAATTATATTGGACTAAAAATCTCTGCTACTTACGCATTCTTAGGTTATGCTGATAAATACAGTAGCAATATTGTCCAACAAACAAGAAACCTAAGTTTCAATACTGATGTGTGGGAGTTTTCGGTGAATGGTACTTTTAATTTCTTCAAGTTCAATCCAGGGTTCGAAGGATATAATTATACTCCCTATGTAGGTTTAGGTTTTGGAGTTTTTAACTATGACCCTTATGCATATCTAAATGGCCAAAAATATATGCTGCGTGTTTTAGGCACTGAAGGACAAGGAAGTGAGGCATACCCAGATAGAACACCTTATAAAAATTATGCTTTTTGCATGCCCCTGACCCTTGGTTTTAAATATGCCATCAGTGCAAACACAAATATTTTTACAGAGCTACGATACAGATTTACAACCACAGATTACTTAGATGATGTAAGTACTACTTACACTCCAGATGCTTTTACACCAGGCACTCCATCAGCTTTATTGAGTGATAGAAGTTATGAAACTGGTAGTACGATTGGAATAAAGGGAAGACAACGTGGCAACACTTTAGCCCAGGATGCTTTCGCTACTTTTCATGTGGGAATTTCTTTTAATATTCAGGCATATAGATGTCCTGATAGAAGCTATAGCTACTAATTAATTTTCTTCATCAAAGTTCAAATCGTCTTTCCAAATCCTATAGAAATAGTAAAGCATAGCTGTAAGGCTTGCTATAAACCAACTGTAAAAAATGATGTTACCTAATTTTATCTTGCCATCAATAAATGCATAATTACTGGCAATGCCTATTCTTGCATTTACTATCATCCATAGTAATCCTATAGAAATTGTTTTAACAATACGTTTCAAGTATTGAAGAATCTTTGGTTCCATACCTCAATAGTACTAGTAAAATCTTATTTATTAACCAAATATGAAAACTAAATTTGCATAATTGCAAAAAACATCTAAATTGCCGATGTCTTCAAACCATACAACTTGAAACTGCTTAGTCCAGCTATATCACGACTTGCTCGCATCAGACAATGGCGTACCAATACTTGGATGCAAAACCCTCTTGCAACGCAAAGAGAAGTGCTTCAAGATTTAGTTACTCATGCACAATACACAGAAATTGGAAGAAAATATGGACTCACAAAATTGTTTTCGTTAACAGATTTCAAAAATTCAATCCCCATTCACGAATACGAAGACATTAAGCCATATGTTGAAAGGCTCATGAATGAGGAAGAGAATTTATTGTGGAATACACCGGTTAATTGGTTTGCTAAAAGTAGTGGTACAACAAGTAGTAAAAGCAAGTTTATTCCGATTACAGAAGAAAGTTTAAACAACTGTCATTTTCAGGGAACAAAAGATGTTTTGAGTTTATATTACAACATTAATCCTTCGAGTGATTTGCTTACTGGTAAAGGATTGGTAATTGGTGGTAGTCATCAAATAAGTGTTGTAAACGAGAATATACAATTTGGAGATTTAAGTGCTGTTCTTTTGCAAAATACACCTTACTGGGGACAGTGGCTGCGTACACCAGAATTGAGTATTGCGTTAATGGATGAGTGGGAAACTAAAATTGAAAAGCTTGCAGAAAGTACAATCAACGAAAATGTAACTTCAATTTCTGGAGTACCAACCTGGACCTTGGTTTTACTAAAACGTATTCTAGAGATTACAGGCAAAAAAAATATTGCAGAAGTTTGGCAAAATCTAGAATTATATATTCATGGCGGTGTTTCTTTTGTGCCATATAAAGAACAATTTGAAGCTATTATTGGTAAGCCCATTAATTATCTGGAGATATACAATGCAAGTGAAGGTTTTTTTGCTGCCCAAGATGATTTAACACAAGACGGAATGTTATTATTTTTAAATCATGGTATTTTTTATGAGTTTATGCCAGTTGACGAATATGGAAAAACAAACCCAAGAACCGTTGGCTTAAATCAAATTGAAATTGGTAAACATTACGCCCCTGTAATTACTACCAATGGTGGTTTATGGCGATATTTAATTGGTGATACTATTGTATTTACAAATACGAATCCTTTTAGAATAAAAGTTAGTGGCAGATTGAAACATTATATCAATGCCTTTGGTGAGGAGTTGATGATTGACAATGCAGATAAGGCCATTTCAATTGCTTGCAATAAAACAAATAGTGTTGTAAATGATTATACCGCAGCTCCTAAATATTTTGACGATAAAAGTAATGGCTCGCATGAGTGGTTAATTGAGTTTGAAGAGCAACCTAATAGTATTAAAGAATTTGCATATGAATTAGATTGTGCTTTAAAAACACTTAACAGTGATTATGAAGCCAAACGACATAAAGATATTGCTTTGCAAATGCCCACAATAAAAGCATTACCAAAAGGACTGTTTACAAAATGGCTATCGCTGAAAGGTAAGCTGGGTGGTCAACACAAAGTACCTCGACTTAGTAATACCAGAAAATATATTGAAGAAATTTTAGGGATGATAGAATAATCGCATAGCTTAATAAATTGCTACTTAAACAAGGCCAGCCCTCTTAATGCAACCACCAAAGTATACACTACAAAGCCAAAATAAATAATTGTAAAACCAATAATAGCAGCAGGGTTCTTAAATACATAAAAACCCAATAATGGCAATAGTTGTAGCGAGTGCATACCAAGAAAATGTGCTATTCGCAAATCGCCATAATGTTTACTCCAGTTTAAAATTGCAATTCCTTCACTGCCATCCATTGCACCAACAGTATGCTGTAATTTAGCACCCATTATACCGCCTTCAAAAGCAAAAATTACAAATAAAATAATCCCTAATCGAATACCCCATAAATATCCAATTGGAATGTTTAGGGTATCCATTCTAAAAAACAAATACCCCAAATAAGCAGTATGCAATGTGAGTGCTGTTATAGCTGCACCCATCAAGCTAAATAGTACCCCATACAATTTTGAACTGGTATTAAAATGGGATAGACGACCATTGGCTGCTTGCCATGTAATAACAAACAACTCAAAACTCATTACTACAATTACGATGATATTATAAATATTTATCACATCGGGTCTATGTAGCTCATAACCTATCCAACTCATTGTAAAACAGAAAATAGAAATACTCAAAAAGAATTTAGCTGGCTTAACAAAAGCATTAATATTATTAACTTGTAGCGAAGTTTTTCTGGTAAGCAATACACAAATAATACCACCCAAAAGTGTAAGCCAACTATACCAAGCCAACACATTATTTCTTTGATGAAGCTCTACTATAAAGTTCATATTTATGGTTCTTTAAAATTGTAATCTATATAAAATGTCTGGAAAAAATCCTATTTGATATACATTACCAATTGTTTGTTTTTCTGGATTATATCGTTGTAAGAAAATATTTTTATGATTGCTGATATTCTGTAAATCAAGGTAAAGTGTGTGACTTAATTTTCTTTTACTGCTGTTGATTCTAAACCCAAATTTAGTATCCAATCTAAAATAACCATCTAGTTTCACCGTATTGTATTTTGTTTCATCTAACACTTCTTTATTCTGTGTTATAGATGTAGCTATATTAACTGGTGTTGCATATTTGCCTCCCAGTGTTGTCATTTTAATATCAAGTGTAAAAGCATTCTTTTTGCTTTTGCCGATCTTCCACTCCTTACCTGCTAATATATTAACTGCATAACCATAATTAAAGCTGGTATTACGTTCCACGCCATCGCTTCCTTTATATTTTGAGTTAAAAATAGATGTTGATGACAGGATATAAAATCCATTGCTTAGAAATTTTTCAACAGTTAATTCCATACCATAATTTGTTCCTGTTCCGGTATTTTTTAATCCTGTTTTATCTGGGAAGCCAAAGTCTGCACCAGCGTTTAACATACTAAATCCGCTTAAAGTATCAGTGACTGGTACATTAAACAAATATTGATAATAAGCTTCAGCTTTCAATCTCCAATCTTTCATAAAACGTTTCTCGTAGCCCAATACAAAGTGATGTGCTTTACTAAAATCTAAGTCTCGATTGCTTTTATCAATTAAGCCTGCACCTAAATTTTTTTCAAAAAAGTAAACCGGAATAGGTTGCATTTGACTGTGCATTCCATAGTTAAAAAGCAATGTGTTGCTTTTGTTAATTTGATAATTCAAGCCGAACCTTGGTTCAATTGCATTCTTTTTGCTTAATGAATAATACATTTCATGAATGCCTCCAACAATTGTTAAATCATTGGTTGGCTTGAATCTTACTTGGCTATATGCTTGTAGCAAAGTTGAGTTACCAGCGTAATCTTGTTGCACGTCAAATGGTGCCGTTGCAGGTTTTCCTTCTTTAGACAAAACTTTGTTTTCATTATGAAAAGCTTCTAACAATATTCCATTTCTTAAACTAAGTTTAGCATTGAATTTTGTGTTGATAAATGAGGAAAATCTTACCGTACTTGATTTGGTTTTATAGTCAAATGATAGCCATGAATTGGTATATGTTAACGGTAGTCCATATTGAAATTGTTCGTAATCTGACTTTGTACTTGCATAAGAAGCCACTGAACGTAAAAACGTTTTTTTAGAAATATCAATTGTATGCTTTGCACCCAATACAAAAAAGTTATTAGAGCTATAACCATCCTGATCTTTTCTTGCATAAAAGTCTGTACTATCGGTATCTTTTCCTAAAAAATTAATATCACTTATTCCTCCCATTCCAAATAAATTCAATTTACCCAGCTTCCCTTTTGCAAACTGAATATTATATACCCAGTCTTGATATTTAGGAACTGCCTTTGTGCCAATATTAAGTCCCAAACTTTGACCAATTTGTGCGAAAGAATATCTATACCCCACCAAGTAAGAAGCTCCATTTTTCTTTTTACTTACGGGACCCTCGAACATTACTTCCAGTCCTGAAAATAAATTTACTTGAACTGTTTTTTCATGTTTGTCTTCGTTACCTGTTCTTAGTTGAATGTCAAACACAGCGGCATTTGCATTGCCATATTCCGCAGGAAATGCTCCAGTATAAAAGTCAGAATTTTTTAAGGCATTTGTGTTTAATGCACTAATAGGGCCACCTGTTGTGCCACTGGTTGCATAATGGTTAGGACTTGGCGAAGGAATGCCCTCGATTCTCCATAAAACCCCACTTGGAGAATTACCACGAACAATAATATCATTTCTTGAATCATTGCCTGCAACCACACCAGCAAAATTGCTTACCAATTTACTAGGGTCGTTTCTACCGCCAGCAAAACGCGTGATTTCTTCTGTGCTGAAACTTCTGCTACTGGCCCCTGCAAACTCATTATTAGCATTTCCTCTTTTTACTCTTGATGCAGTAACAGTAACATCTGTTAATGCTTTTACATCTTGCTCTAAAGCCACATCAATTATCACTTCTTTTCCA
>CANGOT010000132.1 GCA_947455425.1 Chitinophagaceae bacterium
TGGGAGCAAAGAAGCTAAGAGAGAAGAGAAATAGAAAGTAAGTCGGGAGAGTCAGGAAAGTCAGTAAAACCAATAGAAAAGCCTTCGATGTTTAAAAGCATCGGAGGCTTTTTGTGTTCAGTTAAATATTTTGTTACTGCTGTATTTTCAGAATATTGTAAGCTCCTCATCGCCAAATTCTATCTGGCTTAGAGAATGGTTACGCCAGAAAGTAATAATTAATTTAAGCTTAAAAATGAGTTTTATAATAATTATTACAGTTGCAACATAACTCTATATTTGCATTTATTGCTTGCTTGGTTTTGTGTCATCAAAATCATACTAATACTTTTGTAAACTTCAATACAAAGGATTCGTTTCAATCGAAGCACAAACATCATTAATTAACAAAAATGAGTATTAACGTATTTTCAGAAATAGGTAAATTAAAACGGTTATTAGTACATAGTCCGGATGGGGGAATTGGTAGTGTGCCAACAAGTAAACTACACGATTGGTTATATGATGATATTGTTGATATTGATAAAATTCAAGAAGAGTATTCACGCTATCAGATACTATTGCTTTTATTTTTAGATAGTAGTAAACTATACGATAAAACAGGAAGTTTTGCTTTAGATAAAAATTCAAAAAAGTCTGTTCGTGATGCAGAAACTGGCATTAAAGCATTTGAAAATAATCCCGAGAAAAAAGGATATTATATAGATGATAACAAAATTAATGAAGAGGCTGTTTTAGATACGCAATATCTGCTACAATACCTCTTTAAAACTTATCCAGATAAAGCGGCTTTTTTAATTGAAAGTATTTGTGCAATTGAAGGGGTACACCCATTTAGAAAAAGAGATTTGCTGGAATTATTAGCAGCGGGAAAAAACAATGCAGATTACTATAGTCATATTGTTAAAGCCATCTTAACCGGCAAGCTCGAGCATCAGTTTAAAAATGGTGTGATTATTAGGTTAGAAGGAGAAGATGCCCGATATATTTTTCCACCGGTACCCAACTTTATTTTTACAAGAGATATTGGTGTAACAATTGGTAATTACCTGCTTATTACAAAACCTAAATTCTATATCAGAAAGCGTGAGGTTGTGCTCATGAGATTTATTGCTGAGAATTTTATTTTTAAAGAAGATAAAGAGCAGTTTAAAATACTGAGTGTTTCGGAAGATGATGACTTTTTTCAAATCGAAGAAAAAGATCAACACACTCGAGAAGTTACTTATGAAGGTGGGGATGTGATGATGATTAGCCCTAAACATTTAATGATTGGTTGCACCGAAAGGACTTCACCCTATGCCATTCAAAAATTAATTAATAGAATATTCTGGGAAGATACCGGCATTGAGATGATTTCAGTGATTAAAATATCTGCTAAGCGTTCTCAAATGCATATCGATACGGTGTTGAGCCATATCAGAGAAGACTTATGGGTGATTCATAGTCCGCTTTCTGAAGTATGGCAAACAAAACAGGATGCCAAATACTGGAAAGAAAAATTATATCTTAATAAACTCAATCAGCAATCTTCCAGCGAAAATGAAAGACAACAGGAAGTAACTATTTTTCAGTTTTATTTGAATGAAGAGGGATTGAAACTGAAGAAAGAATATGATGTTGAAAAAGAGAAAAGAAATGATGCAAACCTTACAGAAGAGCAACTTGCAGAAATTGGCTTAAAGAAAAGAGACTTGAAAGGAAAATTCAAAAAACTCGATTTCCTATTGCATCAGGAAAATAGCAAAGTACATCACCCATTATATACCACAGCCCCAAAAGGCCTGGAAGATTTATTGCAACAAATCAGTAAAAACGATTTTGGCGTAACAGGCAAAGTTGATTTTGTTTACAGTGGTGCAGGCGACCCACCTTATGACGAAAGAGAACAATGGACCGATGCCTGTAACTTACTTATTTTAAAATCGGGTGTGGCTGTTGGTTATGATAGAAACAGTAGAACTGCGAATCATTTCAATGAGAAAATGCTTGAAACCAATAGCAGCGTTTCAAACTATCCCCAGTTTGTTGATTTTATAGTTGCTGCCAATAAAATAAGATTTGAGTTTAGGAAAAATACCCGCAATGAGGAAATGGATTTAAAGCATATTCTTCATGTGGAAGATTTGTATGATTTTATTTTAGGTAAAAGATACACCAACAATGTATTTACAAACGATACAGCAATACTATCAAAACCAGAAACAGATGCATTAATTAATAGTATTCAAAATACTTTAATATTATTGCCATCGAATGAATTGTCAAGAGCAAGAGGTGGCTCGCACTGTATGAGTATGCCACTATTAAGAGATTAAAAAAAGAGAAATGCAAACAACAAACAATATACTAATCGTAAGACCATCAAACTTTGTATTTAATGCTGAAACTGCTGGTTCTAATGCATTTCAGAATGTGGTGAATGATTCAGATGAAGCGATAAAACAAAAAGTATTTGAAGAATTTGAAGAATTTGCAAAAACTTTAAAATCCAGGGGAATTAATGTTTGTGTTGTAGACGACACCGCTACACCTCAAAAACCCGATGCCATATTTCCCAATAACTGGGTGAGTTTTCATGCCGATGGAACGGTTATTCTGTATCCTATGTTTGCAGTGAACCGCAGGTATGAAAGAAGAATGGACATTATAGAAATGTTGAAGGGACAGTTTAAGATTAAAAAAATTGTAGACCTTTCTCACTACGAAGCTGAAAATAAATTTCTGGAAGGAACCGGCAGTATAGTTTTCGATCATACCCATAAAATTGCCTATGCCTGTTTATCGCCAAGAACCCATAAAGATTTGCTGATTGAGTTATGCGAAAAAATTAATTATCGCCCCATATATTTTTATGCTCATGATAAAAGTGGCAAAGAAATTTATCATACCAATGTAATGATGTGTGTGGGTAAAACCTTTGCTGTAGTTTGTTTAGATAGTATTACAAATCCCGATGAACGTAGTGCTGTGGTAGATTCTATTTTTAATTCTAAAAAAGAATTAATTGATATCACTTTCGAGCAGATGAATCATTTTGCAGGTAATATGCTTGAGCTGCGAACAGCCGATGCTAAAGGTGTTTTAGCTCTTTCTAAAAGCTCTTATCATAGTTTAAGTCAGGAGCAAAGACACGCTTTAGAAAAACACTGTAAGTTAGTGCCACTTGCCATTCAAACCATTGAAACAATTGGTGGTGGTAGTGCCCGATGTATGATTGCCGAAATTTTCTGCCACAAAATAGATGCGTAAACATGTTGTCTATTTCAATTAATGTATGCAAAACTCTAAGATGCCAGTATGTTTGCGATAACAGCTAATTTTATTTTATCAAAACCAGTGCAATGTTAAAGTTTGCTCTCTGCATTTTATTTTCTCTGTTTCTGTTTTGTGCAAATGCACAAACGCATCATTTTGTTTTTATTGAGGGCATTAACAAACAACCTTTTTCTATTCTGTTAAATGGAAAAAAATATGAGAGCAAAGGGAAGAATTTCATCACCATACCACAACTGGTAAATGGTAACTATCAACTGCTTATTTCAACAGAAGATAACAAGAGCAACATTTTTAGCATTACTATAGAAAATAGCGACCTGGGCTTCTCTCTTAAAAAAAATACGAACAATGATTTGGCATTGTTCGATATCAATCGTTTTGTAACTATTGAGCAAGATAAACCACAAGAAATAGTGGTGCAACCCATTGAGAAAAAAGTTGAAGCCAAACCCGAAAATCCCAAACCTGTTATTAAAGATTCAGTTGCTGTGGCCAAGCCAGTAGTTTCAATAGCCAAGGCAAATCCAAAATCGGTGGTTAAAAAAATATCCAGTAAAACAACCGATGCTGGTATAGAAGAAGTTTATATTGATAGCTCAGGAAAAAAAGTTGATACTATTATTGTTGCAATTCCGTTGAATGCAGCAAAACCAATTAGTACACCTAAAGAAGCAAAAGCCCAACCTGAAAAAGAACAGGTGGTAAAAAACAATAATATTGATGTAATTGCTCCACGCAAGAATGATTGTCCACGAACTGCATCAGAAAGAGATATTGCCAATTTTAGTGCTCAGATTCAGGCAGCACTTACTTTAAAAAATAAACTTAAAGTAGCCAATAGTGTTTTAGGAGAAAAATGTTATACCACCAACCAAATAAAAAGAATGGGTGGTTTGTTTTTAAATGAAAGCGGTAAGTTTAATTTTTACAAATTATCGCAACCGCATATAGCCGATTTAAACAACTTCCCATCGCTGGAACAAGACCTGAAAGATGAGATTTTGAAAAAAGAGTTTATGGCATTAATTAATACACAATAAAATGCCCCGTTATTTTTTAGAAGTATCTTATAAAGGCACACATTACAGTGGTTTTCAGGTGCAGCAAAATGCCAATACCATTCAGGCAGAAATAGAGAAAGCTTTAGAAATTTTATTTAAAGAGAAGTTCGAATTAACTGGCTCTTCACGCACCGATGCAGGTGTTCATGCTTTACAAAACTTTTTTCATTTCGATACTGGCATTGCCATTTCAAACAAACATATATATAACCTCAATGCTATTTTGCCCAATGATATTGTTGCCAAAAGCATTATAGAAGTAAGTGATGATAAGCATTGCCGGTTTGCAGCAGAAAGCAGGGAATACAAGTATTTTATTTACACCAATAAAAATCCTTTTTTAGAAGACAGGGCTTATTATCTGCCTTATCAACTCGATATAGATTTATTGCATCAGGCTGCTGCTATTTTAAAGCAATATCAAGACTTTACTTCTTTCTCTAAAAAACATACACAGGTAAATAATTTTATTTGCCATATTGTAATTTCTCAATGGCTGATGGAAGAAGATTGTTTGGTGTATAATGTAAAAGCAAACCGTTTTTTAAGAGGAATGGTTCGTGCTTTGGTAGCAACGATGTTAAAAGTGGGGCGAGGTAAAATTACCCTTGAACAATTTAAACAAATTATAGAAGCAAAAGATTTTGCCAAAGCCTATTTCGATACCCCTGCTCATGGTTTATTTTTAGTGAAAGTAGATTATGAAAAACATTTCTAGCACATTATGGCAACTGTAAACATACATCCATCGCCCATACATGGAAGGCTGCAAGCCCCGCCATCGAAGAGTTGTATGCAAAGAGCCTGTGCTGCTACCTTGCTAAAAGGTGGCGAAACCACTATTCATAATTATGGAACAAGTAACGATGATAACGCAGCTATTGAAATTATAAAACAACTGGGTGCAACTGTAATATATGAAGATGGAAAATTATTGATTCATTCAATATTCAACCCACTTTCCATTAACCACATGCCAATAACGATTAATTGCAACGAAAGTGGTTTATCGCTGCGAATGTTCACCAGTATTGCTGCCCTTTTACCTGCAACTATTATCATTACTGGCAAGGGAAGTTTACTCAATCGTCCCATTGATTTTTTTAATAAAGTATTGCCAATATTGGGTGTTGCTGTATCAAGTAATGAGGGTAAATTACCTATTGAAATTACTGGTTCATTAAAGCCGAAAGATATTGAAGTTGATGGCTCGCTTAGCTCTCAGTTTTTAACAGGTTTACTGTTTGCTTATTCTTATAAAAATACCGATGCTATTATTACTGTAAATAATTTAAAAAGCAAACCCTATATAGATGTAACCCTGGCGGTGATGCAAGATTTTGGAATGCAGCTACCTGTCAATAAAAATTATCAGGAGTTTATCTTCAATCATCAACCCATTCAACAGTCAACCAATCAACCAGTAACATATACTGTTGAAGGAGATTGGAGCAATGCTGCATTTTTATTGGTTGCAGGTGCTATTGCTGGCAGCCTTACTATTACAGGTTTACAAATAGATTCTGCACAAGCCGATAAAGCAATTGTAGCAGTACTTAAAATAGTGGGTTGCAATATTGTTATTACCGAAAATGATATTACAATCACTGCATCAAACCTGGGTTTAAAGAGTTTTGATTTTGATGCAACGGACTGCCCCGATTTATTTCCTCCACTGGTTGCATTAGCAGCTTATTGTAAAGGCATTACCACTATTAAAGGTGTGCAAAGACTTAACCATAAAGAAAGCAATCGAGCCATTGTTTTGCAGGAAGAATTTGGCAAAATAGGCGTTGCTATTGAGTTGCGTGATGATGAAATGTTTATTGCCGGAGCAGAACAAATAAAAGCTGCTACTGTTCATTCGCACAACGACCATAGAATTGCCATGGCCTGTGCCGTAGCTGCTTTAAAAGCCAGCGGAACAATTACCATTACAGATGCCCAAGCTATTGATAAATCTTATCCGGCTTTTTATGAAGATTTAAAGAAGTTAGGAGCAAGCGTTACAGCTTCCCCGAGTGCTATTTAACATAGAAAATAAGCTATAAAATTCTGTTTCCAGATGATTTGTGGTTAACCACAGGTCGTTTGTTCTCAGGAATGAGCTTTCATTCCCAGGAATGAACTACTTGTACCGAGGAACGAGCAGGCTGTGGTTGGGTACAGGTAGTTGGTGGTCGACCACGAGTGATTCATTCCCAACCACGAATCACTCGTTCCTGTCACCCATGGATTTACCACCTTACTCACAATGGTTGTGAAAAACGAAGCAAACCCAAAGTTAGGTTATAGATTTCTTTGTATGAGCTGCTTATTCTTGAGCTGGAACCATTGCCGCTTAGGAATGGGTGGTCATTCCTGGGAATGAGCACTTATTCCCGAGAATGGAAGCCCATTCCTCGATTTTTCATTTCAACAGATTCCTGATGTATTGAAAAATTCTTTGATAGAAAAACTATATTTGTTAGGTGATGAAGTAAATATTTGGAAAAAGAAATAATATCTAGCTAGCACAACTGTGTCATTTGCTTACGCTTAAGGATAAAGTAAAGTGACGCTGAGACCGAAAATTAATAAATCTTATACA
>CANGOT010000133.1 GCA_947455425.1 Chitinophagaceae bacterium
GATGAAACAAAAAGTGATTGAATCGGCTGTAAAGATTCAAGATTACCTATTTAAACATCTGGGCTTATCTATCGAAATGCAAACACAGATTCTTGCTAAGGAACAACCATCCTATAGTAACATCATGCAAATTTTTGCAGGCACTATTTCTGGCATTATTACTAATTTAATTTTGATTTTTATGTATGTTTTATTTCTATTGTATTATCGTTTACATATAAAGAAATTCATACTACAGCTCTTCAATCTCAATCAAAAAACCGATGTTGAAAAAATCATTGTTAATGCTGCTAATGTTTCACAAGAATATCTTGTTGGGCTTGCAAAAACAATTACTTGCTTATGGTTAATGTATGGTATAGGCTTCAGTATTATTGGCGTTCAAAATGCAATCTTTTTTGCATTGTTATGTGGCGTATTAGAAATAGTGCCATTTGTTGGAAATATAACAGGAGTGATTATAACTGTTTTTGTAGCCATTTTGCATGGTGCCAGTATTTCGTTATTAGCTAGCATAGGTATTACATTTGGTTGCATACAATTAGTACACGGCTGGGTTTTAGAGCCTTTAATATTGGGGCATCAAGTGAAGATAAATCCCCTGTTTACTATTATTTCTTTAATTGTTGGAGAACTATTGTGGGGAATACCGGGCATTATTCTAGCGATACCTTTAACAGCAATTTTTAAAATCATTTGCGACCATGTTCAACCTCTTAAACCTTACGGCTTTTTAATTGGTGAAATTGAAAAGACAAAAAGAAAACGAGCCTTAACTTAATGTAAACTTAAACAATGTTATTCTGGTTTGTCTCGCTTAGTAAAAGTATAAGGGTCATATTCAATAAAATCACTCACTTTAATTTCAAGGCTTTTTACTTTGTTATTATCAATAGTAAATTTGGTTGAAAAAATACCATACATAATAGGATTGTAGGTAATCATCCATTCATTGTTATCCATATACTGTAGGGTTGCTGTAAGGTTTCTATGGCTATTGAATTTTGCTATTAAAACATCTCCCTCCTGAACAATATTCAGTGTGCCATAAAGCTGGTTATCGTAAGTTCCTGTGTAAGCACTTAAAGGTAGTTTTGGTTTATTGTTTTTTATTCTTGCTTTCCAATTATTAATTTCTTCTTGTTGATCTTGATTGTCTTTCAAATATGCTGAAAGTCTTTGTTTACTGCGGTTCGCATAAGGCACATCAAGATAGGCATCTAAAATTTGCAAACGCAAAAGCTCAAAGAAGTTCTGATTGTCATTGTTAGTAAGAATACTAATTCCTAAATTAAGTTCTGGTACAAAGCAAGTATTGGTAACAAAACCATCAGCACCACCTGTATGATTAAAGATTTGTTTCCCCTGATAGTCGCTCATAAACACGCCCAAACCATAACCATTAAAATGAGTACTTCCTTTTTTTCTACTGGATATGGGTGTTATCATATCTCTTGTTTTTTGTATCACTTGCCAAGGAAGAATTTGTTTGCCATTATATCTACCACTATCTAATTGCATCAAAAGCCAATGGCTTAAATCATTCACACAACTAACCATACTGGTTGCAGGAGCCATATTATCTATTTTATCAAAAGGAATCTGTGTTAGTTCGCCAGCAAATGAATTTGTGTAGGGATAAGCAATGTTTTGCATTTGTTGCATGCCGTAAGTAAGTGTTTGCGTGTTATTCATTTGTAATGGCATTACTAAACTATCGTACACATAAACTTCCCAAGGCTTTCCTGTAACTTTTGGAATAACTTCACCCGCTGTTAAAAAACAACTGTTGCAATATCCATAGGATGCTCTGAAACCATTGCTAGGCTTAAGATATCGCATTTTTTTCATCACTTCATTTCTACTTAAAGCACTGTTCCAAAAAGTAAAATCTCCCTGAAATGTTTTAGTGCCAAGATGATGCCCCAGCATATCTTTTATGGTTACCAGATTCGTTGCATTGGCATCATAAAGCTTATAGTCTGGAAAATACTTTATGATTTTATCATCCAACGATAATTTTTTATGATAATCTAGTTGAGCTAGTGCGGTACCGGTAAAAAGTTTACTATTACTGGCTATGATAAACAAGGTGTTTGCATCAACTGGTTCTTTTGTTTCTAAATCCTTCACACCATAACCTTTCATAGTTACAATATTGCCATCATGCACAATGGTAATAGCGAGGCCGGGAATACTCCAGTCTTTAATACCTTCATTAATGTATTTATCCAAACTATCTTTTATGAATGATGGTTGAGAAACTGATGTGTATGTAATAAAAGTTAGAAATGTAATAATTAGATAGGTAGTTTTTTTCATATTTACTTGTATTAAAACCTTGTTCATCTATTTGTATTTATAAAGAAATAAAACGAATTTAATAAAGCAATATTGCAGCTATAATTTTTGGCATATTTAATTATTTTAATGTAAGAATTGACATTGATTTTTTATGTGGATAATATTGTTTTTAGTCACGAGAAAATAAAGCATAGCAGGAAAGCCATATGAAAAAAAATAAATGCAAGTATTTAAGCTAGTAAACAGACACTTTTTTCAATCGATTGTATTATATGCATAAAAGTGATGTTAAGAAATCGGTTTGATTTATTTCAATATTCAACAGAAATATTGCAATACTGATGTGTAATATTTCGATGCCCATCTGAAGCATTTCATTGCCCAACAGAAACCTTTCGATACCCAACAGTAACTTTTCGATACCCAATTGAAACGTTTCGATGCCCATTTGAAGCGTTTCGATGGACAATTGTTCATAAATTTCAACTAAAGAATAAGCTAAAATGAAAATAATAGGAAAAAATGTCATTAGGGATAAGGACGCTACCATCCTGACTATTTTTTTTACCGATGATGGGTATGTTTAATTTTTGGAAATTTTTTTTAGATTCACTTTGAGATGATTTTCCTGAAGATTCTACTATTAATTTTGAACCGGTCAATAATTTTTTTTGATTCTGCTGGATAGATTCTATAAATATTGAAAGATTTAAAGTAAACCCAACCTTTATGGACCTTTTTGTAGTATATACTTTGGAGAATCTCAAAACATCTGAATATTAGTTATGAATAAATTTCTAAAACTGCAACTTGCACTTCTTTGCTCTGTTATTGCTGTGTCAACATTTGCTCAAAATATTTCTAATAAGGGTAAGGATTTTTGGGTGGCTTATGGTTATCACCAAAGTATGGATCCAGTTTACGGAAATGATCAGAACATGACCTTGTATTTTAGTGTAGAAGCACTACCACCAGGAGTACCTTACGCAACTGTAACTGTTACTATTGATAGTAGTGGTTTAACCCCTGCATTATGGTGGAAAAGAGTTTATCATATTCCTGCTTACACGGTAATTTCTATGGATAATTCTGCAAACCCTGCGTTTAGTTTTTCGCCAGCAAGTACACTAGCCTGGGGGCCTTTGCCTAAGGGACCATTAAATGCCGCTGCCAGTAATACCAGTTCCAGTTTTGATTGTAGATTAACCAGTGATCCCCCGCCTTCAGCAAGTGGAGGTTTAGGAGTATTTTCTAAAAGTAAACCTGCAGATGGTTATCCCAATTATGTAAAAAAAGCCTGTGGTATACACATAACAAGTGATGTTGATGTAGTTGCTTATGCACATATTTATGCTGTTACAAACTCTGGTGCTACAATGTTGTTGCCAACAAATTCATGGGGGTATAGTTATACAAGTGTAAACAGCAGGCAAGCTGGAGCGGATCATTCTTATTCTTTTTTCTGTATAATCGCCAGTGAAGATTCAACAAGAGTTAAGATTACTCCAATTGCTGATAGCAGAACAATGACTGGTGCTTATTTTACGCATACTGCTAATCAACCCTATATTATCAATTTACAAAAAGGGCATGTTTATCAATATATAGCTAATTCTAATGCAGCAGGAGATGGCCCACAACTTACTGGCTCAAAAATAGAATCTGTACCGAATGCTACTGGTAAATGTAAAAAAATTGCTGTATTCTCGGGTAGTGGGAGAACTGAAGGAGAGAGTCAGGGTGGGTGCACGCCTAGTGGTAGAGATAATGATATGCAACAGTGCTTTCCAGAGCACACTTGGGGCAGAACTTATTCTACGGTGCCTTTTTCAGAAGCTTCAGGTGCTACTATAAGTGCTGCTTCTTTTCAGAAAACTACTTATAAAATAGTTGCTAAAGATGCAAATACAGTTGTTAAAATTAATGGTGTAGCAACACCTATTCCCTTAGGCGGATTTTATCAGTTTACAAATTCAACTCCAAATCATATAGTTTCTAATAACCCGGTTTTAGTTGCACAGTTTATGACAAGCGGCAATTGTGGAAGTGGAGATGGAGACCCGGAAATGATTTTTTTGAGTCCTATAGAACAATCCATCAGTCAGGTAGGATTTTACAGAAATACTAAGAGTGCTATTAATTTTAATTATGTGTGCTTATCAATACCAGATAGTGGTATAGCAAAACTTAAAATTGATGGAGCTTTTCAACCTTGGGGGGGGAATTCATATGTGGGCAATCATCCTAATTTACCAAACTATAAAGTGGTTGTAAAAGGCTGGACTGCAGCAAAAGCTCAGACAATTATTAGTAGTAACGCCAGATTTAACGCCATTACTTATGGGCTTGGTGGTGCAGAAAGTTATGGCTACAGCGGTGGTGCTTATTTTAATAACGTATCGGCTGTAGGGGCTGAATATAATGTTAATGATACCATTCAATTACCAGATTCAATCCGTACTAAAGTACACGATTATGTTTTTGATGGTTCGGCTCTACAACTTAAAACAGCAGTAACTTTTCAACCAAGAAAAATAGAGTGGATTTTAAGCAGAATGGTAGATACAAGTAAAGTGAGTATTACAAGGGTTTGTGATGGTGCCAGAAATACGGATATCGTTGATACAACATCTGGAGGATATATTTATACACCCGCTTATGGATTTGTTGGTAAAGACACTTTTTATATTAATGGCTGTGATTTAAGCGGATTGAATTGTGTTAATCAGATGCATGTTGTAACGGTAGGCAACCCTTTCACTTGCAATAATTCAACTATAAATCAAACCACAGCATTAAATACTAATTTAGTTGCAAATGCAGCAGTTGAAATGAGTCCGTCTGGAGGTTCTATTTCATATTCATATCAGGCTGTAGATAAATTTGGTGCTACAAAGAACTTTAGTAATAAGTCTGGAATCTTAAATGTAATTGGAGCAACTGGGGCATACACGTATAAACCACCAACAGGCTTTACTGGTAAAGATACATTTTACATAAAAGTTTGTGATGGCAGTATCCCATCTAACTGCTTCATTCAAATGCATATTGTAGGAGTAGGTAATTTGCTGATTGGCGATACTGTAATCATTCGTAATGCATGTGCATTAAATGGTCCTGTTAGTGGAAATGTATTAACAGAAATTAATCTTACTGGTGGCTCAACTCCTTATACATTTCAATGTGTAAATAGCTTCAATGTATCAACCACAACTAGTGTAAATGGGGCAGCAATACTAGTAAATGCAACAACAGGAGCTTATACTTATACACCAGTGACATGTTTTATTGGGTCTGATACTTTTTATATTAAAATCTGTGATGCAAGTAGTATTTCTAATTGTTTAACCCAGATGCATATTGTATCTGTTGGGACAATTTTTGCCGTAACAACCACCACTATAAATCAAAGTACTGCTTATAATAAAATATTTAATGGAATTGCTTCAGAAGAAATTAATCCTACCGGAGGTTTAAGTCCTTATACTTACCAAAGTGTTAATGCTATTGGTGCTGCTAGTGCTACCAGTAATAACGGAGGTATTATATCAGTTGTAGCATCAAATGGAACATATACTTACAAGCCAGTAACGGGCTTTTTAGGAACAGATACTTTTTATATACAGGTTTGTAATGCAACATCAAATTGTGCAAGCCAAATGCACATCATAACTGTTAGCTCTTTATTTACCGGCAATTTCTCAACTATAAATCAATCAACAGTTAAAAATGTGCAAATTACCGGCAATGCAGCAACAGAAATTAATCCAACCAATGGAATCAATCCTTATAAATACAAGGCTGTAAATGCAGGTGCAATTCCTAGCTCAAATAGTAATAAAGGTGGATTTGTTGTGGTGGACTCATTAACAGGAAATTATACGTTTTTACCTAAAACCGGATTTGTTGGTATGGATACTTTCTTTATTCGAGTTTGTGATTCCAGTGTTGTTGCTAATTGCCAGCTACAAATGCATATTGTTACTATACAGGATGGGCTTGTTAACAGCATTTTTCCTAATTTTCAAATCAATGGTAATGCAGCCGCAGAAACCAATGTGCTTATTAAACCTAATCAGTATTTCTTCAAATGCGTTAACAGTGCTGGAATTAAAACCGGTACAAGTACTCGAGGTGGAACTGTTGCTATGGTTCCAGGTGTAATTGATACCATTGCAAAAGGGCAGGATACATTTTATGTTTATAAAGCACCCACCTGTGATTATGTATTTAATAAAAAAGATACTACACAAAAAATAGACTCTGCATATATACCTATAGTGATTTACTCAAAACCAATCACTGGTATTCCTCAAGGCTGTTATGGAGCTGGCGGTTTAATTGGAGATACTGTTAATTTGTTATTCAGGATTTATCCAAAACCTAGAGCAGATTTTAAGTATTTCCTTGGAGCTTGTTCTTCAGATTCAGTCAAATTTAGTTGTGATACCGTTTCTGCTAATATTCCTGCATTTAAATATAAAATCATTAAATGGTTATGGAGGTTTCCTGATGGAACAACCTCAAATCTTCGAAATCCTTCACATCTTTTACCATTGGGTAATAATGATGTTACCCTTGTGATTGTGGTAGAGAATGGCGGTATTGA
>CANGOT010000134.1 GCA_947455425.1 Chitinophagaceae bacterium
ATTTTTCTTGATGCCTCAAAACGAGGTATATATTGTAGTAGCTATTTGAATCGATAATATCAAATTTAAAGTTAGGAGTATCTAAACTGCTCCAAGTTTGGGCTGGAAATGATTTTGATTTTTCGTAAACATCAATTGTAGTGCAAGATGCAGCCAAAATGATAAAAATACAATAGACAATTTTCTTCATTATGCAAATGTATTGGTTGTATTTATCTCTAAAGTTATTACCCAATTATTTTTATCTCTAAATATGAAAGAAAATAGACATAGCTGCTTAGTTTTGCTTAATGACATTCCGCCAATCAATACTTAAATTTCTATACCCACTAATTACATTATTATCAGGTTTATTTAAAAATGGAGTATTGGGGAATACTGAAAACATACAGCCTAAGTCATCTTTCTATATGCTATCTGCAACACTTAACAATGGCAATTTTTTTTCATTCGACTCTTTGAAGGGATTTAAAGTAATTATTGTGAATACTGCAAGCGATTGTGGCTTTACTGCACAATATTCAAAACTCGAGGAATTATTTCAGTTACATAAAGACAGATTAAAAATAATTGCTTTCCCTTCAAATGATTTTAAAAAACAAGAGCAAGGTAACGATGAAGATATTGTTGCTTTTTGCAAAAAAAATTATGGAGTTAGTTTCTTATTAATGCAAAAAACAAACGTTGTTGGTAGCAACCAAAATGATATCTATAAATGGTTAACCAATAAAGATATCAACGGGTGGTGCAACCAACAACCGGAGTGGAATTTCAGTAAGTATTTAATAGATGAAAAGGGAGTTCTAAAACACTACTTCTCTCCATCAGTTTCACCTTTATCTAAGAAAGTTATTCAGAAAATTATGCTTTAATTTTCTCCGCCAACCAAATAAATTCATTTACAAAAACTTCCACACTTTTAGCAAATGTTTCATCAACTAATTTACCTTCAGCATCAAATTTTTTATCTACGAATGGTGTAATTAAAAGTTGTGGGGATGGAATACCAAATAACCCAGGAACCAATAATAGCAATTGTTGCGAAGCTCTGATTCCTCCCATCGCACCAACACTTGCTGTAACCAAACCAAATACTTTTCTTGATTGTTTTGGAAAGTGGTCGAAAAGATTATTTAATGCAGGGGAATAGCTGCCATTATATTCAGGAGTAACCATAATAAAAGCTTCTGCTGCAAAAACTCTTTCTGCTAAGGACTTATATTTTTCGGGGGTGTTATCAATTGTTGAAAATACATTTTGCAACAATCCAAGGTTCCATTCACGTACATCAATTATCCCAACGTTATGCTCTTTTTTTGTTTCGATATTTTTTTGCAAGTGCAAGGCAAGTCTATGTGTTAAACTACCTTGCCTTGGACTACTACTTATAATTTCTATATTCATTGATTTATTTTATAATCGATATGTATTTTTCCTTGTTCACAAATATCCCAATTGCATTTAATACAAGTAAAAGCACCCCAATTCCTGGTTTACCCACCATAAACAATTCGAATAAAAGAATGTTTATTGTTATTGGTGCAATTAATAAATAAGCCAATGCTCTTGTTTTTGGAACTAGTAGCAAAAGACCGAAAGAAATTTCTAAAATCTTTACGAATGCAAGAAAACCGGTGGTGTAAAGCAGCCCTGCAAATGCACCTGCATTACCATCCATTGGTGGCATTGGTATAAAGTGTAAGAAAAAGTTAGAACCAAAAACTAAATAAATTAATGCTAATAAGTATGCTGGGATGTGTTTGATTTGTTGTTTCATTTTATAAATTTTAGTTGTTTAAAATTAGGCTTGCTTAATCATTTGAACATTAAATGCAAGTTTCACTTCATCGCTCACCATAATACCGCCAGCTTCTGTAACTGCACTCCAGGTTAATCCAAAATCTTGTCTGTTAATTTTACCAGTAATTTCAAAACCAGCTTTCACTTGAGCATAAGGGTCTGTTACTGTTCCACCATATTCAACATTTAACTCAACAGATTTTGTATGATCTTTCAATGTTAAATCTCCTACTAAACTATATTCATTATCGCTTTTTGGAGCAAAGGATGTTGACTTGAAACTTAATGTAGGAAAGGTTTCCGCATCAAAAAAGTCAGCACTTTTTAAATGTCCATCACGTTGTTCATTGTTTGTGCTAATACTATTAACATCTGCATCAAAAGATATTTTTGCATCGCTAAAGTCATCTGCATTTGTTTCCAGTGTTGCATCAAACTTTGTGAAGCTCCCTGTTACATTTGTAATCATTAAGTGTTTTACTTTAAAAGTAATTTCGCTGTGTGCAGCATCGATTTTGTAAGTTGCCATTTTGTTTTATGTTTTATGTTTTATGTTTTAAAATATTGTCACTAAGGCTAAAATTTTATTTAATTCATTGGTACTTCTATCAACAATATTTCTGAATTTATTTTTGTCAAAATATTAATTGCATCAGTATCCCAAATACCCATTGCATCTCGCTTTGAAAGGATATTACCATTAATTTCAATTTCACCATCAATTACCAAAAGATAGATTCCATTTCCTGCTTTTTTTATTGTATATGTAGATAAATTTTCAGCTTCAAAATTTCCTAAACTAATCCAAGCTTCTTGATAAATCCAAAGACCATCATTTCCAAAAGGCGATACAACGGTTTGGAATTTATTTATTCTATCAGCTGCAGAAAATGTTTTTTGGTCATAGCGTGGTGTAACATTCTCTTTATTTGTGAAAATCCATAGTTGAAATAGATTTACGTCTTCTTCTTTGCTATGATTAAATTCACTATGCTCAATACCACTTCCTGCACTCATTACTTGCACATCATTTTTTGCAATTACTCCATGCCCGCCTGTACTATCTTTATGTTCTAAAGCTCCGCTTAATGGAATGGTAATAATTTCCATATTGTCGTGAGGGTGTTTACCAAAGCCAAAACCAGCTTTAACTATATCATCATTCAACACTCTTAATTTACCAAAATGAACTCGTTCGGGATTATACCATTGTCCAAAACTAAAACTATGATGAGCATCGAGCCATCCGTGATTTACATACCCCCTTGTTCCTGACTTATGAATTAATGTTTTCATTTTTAATTATTTTATATGTATATACATCTATTTATGTAAAAAAATATTTTACTCTTTTGTTCTGAATTTTTCCAATAAATTGTTTAAAGCAATTGCATCTTCATTTGTCATAGCAATTGACTTTTCTCCAATTTCATCTAATTTGGCTGTAGCTTTTGCAAGAACATCAATCCCTTTTTCAGTAAGGGTTACAACAGTTTGTCGCCCATCAACTTCTCCTTGCGTTCTTTTAATAAATTTTTTAATTTCTAATCTGTCGACGATTCTGGGCACATTAGAACTTTTCTCAATCATTCTGCTTGCAATATCTTTTACACACATCAATTGCGGATGCTTGCCCTTTAAAATTCGCAATACATTATATTGCTCATGTGTAATTCCAAATGTCTTAAGCTCTTTAACACTTAAAGTTTTTAGCCACCAAGCAGTGTACAAAATATTTAAGCCTGCTTTTTGCACTTCACTTTTAAATTTCGAACTTTTTATTGCGTCTTCTAATTTCACAAAGCAAATATATATGTACATACATCTAATTTCCAAATTTATTTTTTCCCTCGCTGGCTACATTACAACTATTTAGCTTTAGTAACAAAAGCAGCTAACAACATTTTTACAAATATTTAGCATTGAAAAATCAAGGAAATAATCAATAATATACTTTACATTCGCTTTATGTCACTAACATTTACACTTATTCAAACAAATCTTTTCTGGGAAAATAAAGAGGCTAATCTAGAGGTCTTAAAAGAAAAAATTTTGAGTATAAAAGAGCAAACACAAATAGTAGTGTTACCAGAAATGTTTAGTACTGGGTTCAGTATGCAGCCAACAAGATTTGCAGAAACAATGCAAGGCAATACTGTTGAATGGATGAGAAAAATTGCAGCAGAGAAAAGAATTATTCTTACTGGAAGTCTAATGATAGAGGAAAATGGAAATTACTACAACCGCTTAGTATGGATGTTACCGAATGGAAAAACATGGTATTACGATAAACGCCATTGTTTTGCTTATGCAAATGAAGACAAACATTATAAAGCAGGTAATAAAAAAATTATTACTCAGGCTAATGGCTGGAAAATTAATTTGCAAGTTTGTTATGATTTGCGTTTTCCAGTTTGGGCAAGACAACAAAAAGATGATTTATTTGATGCAATAATTTATGTTGCTAATTGGCCCCAGAGAAGAAGTTATGCATGGAAATCTTTATTAGTGGCTCGAGCAATAGAAAATCAATGTTATGTTATCGCTGTTAATCGTGTGGGGAATGATGGTCATAATATTGAGCATTCTGGAGATAGTATGGTGATAAATCCTTTAGGGGAAATATTATATCAGAAACAAGATGATGAAGATATTTTTACCATTACATTGGACAAAAAAACTCTTGAGGAAACAAGAAGTAAATTTCCTTTTTGGAAAGATGCAGATGACTTTATGCTTAAGTAATATATGAGTACAGAAACGCAAAAGCTTAGAATTGATAAATACCTATGGGCAATAAGACTTTTTAAAACAAGAAGTCAGGCGGCAGATGCCTGTGATAAAGGCAAAGTAAAATTAAATGCAACCAACGTAAAAGCCTCAAAAACAGTAAATCTTGGAGATGAATATGATGTTAGAACTGAAGCAAAAAAATGGGTAATAAGAGTAACTGGTCTATTAGAAAAAAGAGTTGCGTACAGTGAAGCAATAAAAAACTACCAAGACATTACCCCTGAAGAAGTACTAGATGCAGTTACATACCAACCAACTGCATTCAATACAGGAAAAAGGCAGAGCAAAGTTGGTAGGCCAACAAAAAAACAAATTAGAGATTTAAGGGATTTTATGGAGTAACAGGTAAAAAGATAACTCAAAATCTCATTTCTTGTAATTCATTCTCTGCTATCTTAATCTAAATAAATTAAAAAAAAACATTTGTTTATATATTTGCACAAATATCTAAACAAAATACATTGTTTACCATTTCACAACTACAACAATTTTCTGGAGTTAAAGCACATACTATACGTATGTGGGAGCAACGTTATAATGCACTTCAACCTAACCGCTCTGAGGGCAATACCAGGTATTATGACAGTACCCAGTTAAGAAGATTATTGAATATTGTAAGCTTAATGGATACAGACTATAAAGTATCTGAACTATGTGCGATGGATGATAAAAAAATGTTTACAATTTTAGAAAAACAACATAAAGACTACTTATCAAAATTTGAGGCTCACGATTATTTTATTACACAATTGATTGCAGCTGGAATGATCTTCGATGAAACACATTTTGAAAAAATATTTTCAAATTGCTTATTATGCTTTGGAATGAACCAAACCTACATTAACATCATTTATCCAATGTTAAATAGAATTGGTTTAATGTGGCTAACTGATACAATATCTCCTAACTATGAGCATTTCATAAGTAGCATGGTAAAGCAGAAGTTTTTTGCTGCCATAGATGCTCTACCTCCAGCAAAATATCCCAATGACACTTGGTTATTGTTTTTACCTGAAAATGAATTTCACGAAATCGGTTTACTCTTTTCTAATTATACAATTCGTCAAGCAGGAAGAAAGGTAATATATCTTGGTGCTAATTTACCATTAGATTCACTCATAAATGCAGTGAAGCAGATATCTCCCAATCATTTATTTTTCTTTTGCGGACATAATAACAGTTTAGAAAACTCTCAATTATATCTAAATACCCTTAGAAAAAGTTTCAGCAATATAAAGATTCATATTGCCGGAGATGAAAGGCTAATCAGTAAATTATCATTTGATAAAAAAGTGGATTGGATTAGTTCCATTGATGATTTGAGAAACCAACTATGTTAATTTTTTTGTTTATTTTTTTTAAATTTTATCTCAACAAATAATTATGTCAACAATTGCAATTATCGGTTCTGGCTTTTCGGGATTAAGTGCGGCTGCTTACTTGTCCAAAGCTGGTCATAATGTGCATTTGTTTGAGAAGAATGAAACAGCCGGGGGTAGAGCCAGACAATTAAAAACAACAGATGGTTATGTTTTTGATATGGGGCCAAGTTGGTATTGGATGCCAGATGTGTTTGAGAAATTTTTCAACGATTTTGGCTGCAAAGTTTCTGATTTATATGATTTAAAAATTTTAAATCCGTCTTTTGATGTTGTATTTGGTGAAAATGATACGATGAGCGTACCAGAAAACTTTGATCAATTGTGCGACTTGTTCGAAACAATAGAAGTTGGTAGTGCATTACAACTTAAAAAATTTATGAATGAAGCCAAATACAAGTACACAACCGGCATAGAAAATTTGGTTTATAAACCAGGCCTTTCAATTTCAGAATTTGCTGATATAAATTTGATAAAAGGTGCGATTCGTTTACAAGTATTTTCTTCATTTAGCAAGCATGTTCGCAAATATTTTTCACATCCAAAGTTGATTGCTTTGATGGAATTTCCGGTGTTATTTTTAGGTGCAATGCCACAAGATACTCCTGCATTATATAGCTTAATGAATTATGCTGGATTAAAATTAGGGACCTGGTACCCAATAGGTGGTTTTGGGAAAGTGATTGATGCAATGGTAAAAATATCAGAAAATAATGGCACTACTTTTCATTTTAAAACACCAGTTGAAAAAATAAATATCGTAAATAACAAAGCTAAAAGCATTGTTATCAATGGTGAGATTTTTGAATGCGATGCAATAATTGCCTCAGCTGATTACCATCATGTAGAAAGCAAATTGCTTGAACCCCAATACAGAAATTATGATGAAAACTATTGGTCAAAAAAAACATTCGCACCA